>JAUQOS010000135.1 GCA_030550775.1 Armatimonadota bacterium | reverse complement strand
AGATTCCTCGCCTTCGGCTCGGAGTGACGCGCTTAGTCGGGTAAGGCATTGCTGCGTCATCCCAGACAAGGGAGCAATCGCACTTGCTTTGAAACTATGGCACGGGCGCTCTCGCCCGTGCCACAGACTATGCCATCATCTTGCGCAGCACCATCGGCAGGATGCCGCCATGCCGATAATATTCCACCTCTATTGGGGTGTCCACGCGGGCAAGCACTTGGAAGGTTTTCTCCGTGCCGTCGGGTTTGACCGCGCGCACAGTAAGCACCTTGCGTGGAGTAAGGCTCGCGATGCCCTCAATGTGGAACACCTCCTCGCCCGTGAGACCAAGCGTTTGCACATTCTCGCCGGGCATAAACTGCAGCGGCAGCACGCCCATCCCCACGAGGTTGCCGCGGTGGATGCGCTCAAAGCTCTCGGCAATCACGGCGCGCACGCCCAGCAGCGCGGTGCCCTTCGCCGCCCAGTCGCGCGAGCTGCCTGAGCCGTATTCCTTGCCCGCCAGCACCACCAGCGGCGTATTGCTGGCTTTGTAGCGCTGGCACGCCTCGTAGATGGTGGTGCGCTCGCCCGTGTCCCAGTGGATAGTGTAGCCGCCCTCGGTACCGGGCAGCAGCAGGTTCTTGATGCGGATGTTGGCAAAGGTGCCTCGAATCATCACCTCGTGGTTACCGCGTCGCGAGCCGTAGGTGTTGAAATCGCGCGGGTCAACGCCATGCGCGATTAGATATTGCCCTGCGGGGCTGTCCACGGGGATGCTGCCCGCGGGCGAGATGTGGTCGGTGGTGATGCTGTCGCCGAAAATCGCCAGCACGCGCGCTCCGTGAATGTCGCTCAGCGCGGGTGGCTCGTCGGGCATATCGTCAAAGTAAGGCGGGCGCTGGATGTAGGTGCTGGCAGGATCCCACTCGTACACATCCGATTCAGGCACGGGCAGCGACTGCCAGTGCTCGTCGCCGTCGAACACCTGCGCGTAGCGATGTTTGAACATCTCGGATTGCAGAGCGCGGGCGATGGTCTCGCGCACCTCCTGCGGGCTGGGCCAAATGTCTTTCAAGAACACGGGTTCGCCGTTCGGATCCCAGCCGAGCGGATCGTGGAGCAGGTCGATGTCCACCGTGCCTGCGATTGCGTAGGCAACGACCAGCGGTGGCGAGGCGAGGTAGTTTGCCTTTACCTGCGGGTTGATGCGCGCTTCGAAGTTGCGGTTGCCTGACAGCACAGCGGCGACCACCAAATCGCCCGCTTTGATGGCTTCCGAAATCACGGGTGGCAGCGGTCCGCTGTTGCCGATGCAGGTGGTGCAGCCGTAGCCTACCACGTGGAAGCGCAACGCCTCCAAGTAAGGCAACAGCCCCGCGTTGGCGAGGTAATCTGTCACCACGCGGCTGCCCGGCGCGAGGCTGGTTTTGACCCACGGCTTGACCTGCAGCCCGCGCTCGACGGCTTTTTTCGCAAGCAAGCCTGCCGCCACCATCACCGCCGGGTTAGAGGTGTTCGTGCAGGAGGTGATGGCGGCAATCACCACGTCGCCGTGCTTGAGGGTATGTTCCTCGCCGTCGATAAACACAGGCACGCCAATCAACCCGCGCTCGGCAGGGGCGTCGTGCGTGGGCGACTCGCCTTCCCAAGTGCCTGCTTCGGGCTCAGGTTGCGGCTCCTGCAAGCCGAAACCGCCCTCGCGGATGGGCGTGTACAGCGCCTTGCGAAAGCTTTGCTTCATTTCGCGCAGGGGCACGCGGTCATGCGGGCGTTTGGGACCTGCCAAGCTCGGCTCCACCGTGCTGAGGTCTAACTCCAGCGTGTCGGAGTATTCGGGATCGGGCGTGTCGTCGGTGCGGAACAGCGCATTCTCCTTGCAGTAGGCTTCCACAAGGCGCACGAGGCTCTCGTGCCTGCCCGTGAAGCGCAGATAGTCCAGCGTGCGTTGATCCACGGGGAAAAAGCCCATCGTCGCGCCGTATTCGGGCGCCATGTTGGCAATCGTGGCGCGGTCTTCCACCGTAAGGCTGCTCAAGCCGGGTCCGTAAAACTCCACGAACTTGTCCACCACGCCTTTCTTGCGCAGCATTTGGGTGACGGTAAGCACTAAGTCGGTAGCGGTGGCGCCTTCGGGCAGCTCGCCCGTGAGTTTGAAGCCTACCACCTGCGGAATCAGCATGTAGTAGGGCTGCCCTAACATCACTGCTTCCGCCTCAATGCCGCCCACGCCCCAACCGAGAATGCCCAGCGCGTTGATCATCGTGGTGTGGCTGTCTGTGCCTACCAGCGAGTCGGGGAACGCCATCAGGTCGCCGTTCACCTGCTTGGTTTGCACCACCTTGCCCAAGTACTCAAGGTTTACTTGGTGCACGATGCCCGTGCCGGGCGGCACCACGCGGAAGTTGTCAAACGCGCGTTGCGCCCAGCGCAGCAGCATATACCGCTCGCGATTGCGCTCAAACTCTTTCTCTACATTTAGGAAGAAGGCATACTGCGTGCCGAAGTAGTCCACCTGCACCGAGTGGTCAATCACCAAATCGGCGGGCACGACAGGATTGATGCGCTGGGGGTCTTTGCCGCGTGCTTGCATGGCGTCGCGCATCGCCACGAGGTCCACCACGCAAGGCACGCCTGTGAAATCTTGCAGAATCACGCGGGCGGGCATCAAGGGAATTTCGCGGGGTTCGGGTTGGGGTTGCCAGCTGGCGAGGGCGCGCAAGGTCGCCTCGGGGTCCTCTAAAAGCACTGCACCTTCAGGCGACTCGGCAAGGCGCAGCATGTTCTCTAACAACACGCGAATAGAAAATGGCAGGCGATCTATCGTGCCTAAACCGTGCTTTTCGGCAGCAGGCAAACTGTGGTAAAGATAACTTTGTCCATCCACATGCAGTATGGCTCGCGTGGTCATCGCACTCTCCTCCGTTGTAGGAGTGTACCTGACGGGGGCTACTCTTCCACAAAAACGAGAATTGTGTCGCCGCCGAGGGTGCGCGCTTTGAGTCGGTCGCGCCCCCCTGCGGGAGACCACCCCGCAATCGGATTACCGCCAATCAAAACATCGTCTCCGATAATCTCGCTGCTGCGGGCGACGCGCTGCAAACCACTCCCATCAGTCACCGCCACCCACACTTCGCCCGTTGCCTCGCCGTAGAAGGCGACATGCTTTCCCGTGGGGGAGATACTGGCAAAGGTCAGCTTTTTGAACAGATGCCCGACGACGAACGACTCGTTCGACCTGAGGTTGTGGATGCGCGCCTGTTCGTACGGCGTATAGTTATCTATAACGCGGAACTTGTAGACCTTGCAAGTCTCGGAGGAGGCGAGCAACAGGGATTCACCTTCAACGCTGCTGAATTCGTGTTCGCCCGTCGAAGGAAATGGAACTCCAGCCGCGGGATATGCATTCGTGGAAACTTGCTCAGAAGTTCGAAATAGTGGGAAGCACATGCCCACCGCGATGATTAGGGGCATCCCCACAAGCAGAAAAATCTTGAGCCGACGGCTTCGCTCTCTGCGCCGTTCGAGCAGGCGACGCTTTTGCTGCTCATAATGTTCGATGGCGCGGTGGAGTTGCTCGTCGGAAACGCCCGCTTCACGCGCAATCCCCCGCAGCTGTTCGACCGAGAAAGAGTCATCCTGTAGGCTTGCTGCAAGCTTGAGGATTTCGCCCGCCTCTTCGGGCGAATAGCGTCGCTCTATCTGTGCGCTCTGATGCTGTTGCTCAATTGCTATCACAATCCCCCGCCCAAGTATACCCCTGTTGCGAATTCTCATCCCACGCCTTTGTAGACTGGTAGGCGCACGATAAGTGTCTTGCATCAATCAGGGCTTCGAGTACTACAGAGCGGGTAAGTTTGCACTCCAGACAGAGAAATCGTGGGACGGCTTCACAAGCGACTGCGTCGTGCTTTTTGGGGCGAATGGCTTTGTCCACTTTCGTGTGTCAGCAGGGATAGTATAACGGCAGTGCAACGAGGTGCGACGCCATTCCTGTCGTCGC
>JAUQOS010000043.1:9058-18664 GCA_030550775.1 Armatimonadota bacterium | reverse complement strand
GTGCGTTTTTGAGTAGACGACTTGAGCCGTTCCTGTGCCAACGAAGTCGACTTGCGTCAGTCTCTAAGGTCGCCACACGAGGCGCGGGGCATAGCGATAAGCGTCGTACTGCTGGGAAACGCCCGCTTCCTCGGTGCGCCCCTTGTGCAGCCACAGCCGATAGCGGAAGGTGAGCGTCTCGCCCTTTTTGAGCAGGTAATCGCCTTCGCCTTTGGGGGTGCCGGGCACGAAGTCGTGCACACCGAACGGGTTTGCTGCAAACAGCCCGTAGTCGCGCACATGCCAGTAGGTGGGGTGGCGTAGGTTGTTGGGGTGGTCAAAAATGGCGATGCCTACCACCTCGCCTTCCACGATACCTGTGTAGTCGCACCACAGGGCGCGCTTGCCCCAAGCGTCGCGGTCGCGTTGCCCCGTGGCGTTCACAATCTGCCCACCTGCTCCACGCTTCACCTCCATGCTGCTGGCAACGCGCACTCCGAAAGTGCCTTCTTTCGTGTCACCGAACTTTACATCGGTGTCGAGGGCAGTCAACGACACGCGGTAATCAATCCAGCGCGATTCGGGTGTAGCGTAGCAGATTACTTCCGTTTGTTCGCCCAACAAAGGCTTGCCGTCGGGCGTGCGCCACTCGTTGCGTGCCACCCAGCGCGCCAATACAGGTCCCGACTCTACCGTCTCCAGCGATTGGTGAACGATGGTGCCTTTGCCCGCGCCTTCCGTCCAGAAGTCAATGCCGTTTACTTCACCGTGTGTGAACCAGATCGAGCGATGGTGGGGGTGGTCGGTGGTTTCGCCTGCGACACGCTGCATCGGGAAGTGGCGCGTGATGGGCTTATCGTTGGGTCCGTACACAGGATACAGATACGGCTTGGGCGCACCCCGCATCACATAAGCGGTGAACGGCTTGCCTTGATAGCTGATTTGGAGGCTGTTGTCGGCGATTGTGTGGTGGAAGCCCTCCAGTGGGCGTGGGCTGGGGCGCAGACGATACAGTTTGCTTTTGCCGCGGGGCAGGTCGGGTTCAATCCAGACCAGATAGCGCTTGCCGTCAGTTTGTACCAGTTGCACAGGAATGAACTCGGTGCCATGCTGTAAGGTTGGTTCGCGCGGTGGTGCGCCATTCCACTCCGCCCACACGGGCGTATAGCGATAACTGCTTGCGGTCGCTTGGATAGACAAGCGCATCGGCTCAGTCGCCTCCATCGCATGGGGGATTATACCTTCAGCGTACTATCAGCACTTGCCCGTCGGGGTTGAGGTTCCAACGCACCAGTAGGGTGGCACCTTCGCGTTCGGTGTTGACGGGCAATGGGTTGCCCAGGGTGTCGGTGAGGCTCACCTGCCCGCGCAAGCCGCGAATGGCAAACCGCGCCACGCCGTTCGCCCCTGCGGGACCGCGCACTAAGTATGCCAGTTGCCCTGATGGTTCGTGGCGGAGCAAGAGCTGGGCGTTGGTATGCAGCAGTCCAGCACTGCGCAGGCGGTTGTCTACCTGCAGCAACAGGCGCGGGGTGCGTGGCGTTAGCAGGGGGTCGTTCACGATGGGCAAGTGGGGGTCTAAGGCATCCAAGTAAGTGCCGCGCAGCGTGGTGGCGCGGTAGGTGCCAAAGGCGGCTACCCATTCACCGCGGCGTGCCACAATGCGTGCCCGTTCGCGATAGCGCAGCCCCGCCTGCACGCACAAGTATTGCACAATCGTGCGCCAGTCGCGTGCGCCCCCGTAGTTGTTGCCGAACGCCCTGCCCGACACCCCCAGCAACGCCACCCCGCCGCGTCCCACGCGCACGACTACCCCCACAGGCTCGCCTTGATAGGCGTAAAACACTTCCGCGTTCGGCATGCGATAGAGGGTGATGGTCTCATCATCGCGCAGGCTAATGGGGGGCAAGTCGGCGCGTGTGGGCACAATCAAATGCTCGCGGTAGGGCGGTTGCGTGCTCAACTCCAGCTGCCACTCCTGTGCCAGCTCCAAACGCAAGGTTATCGCGCGTGTCTGGGGCAAGGGGAAGCGATAGACGAACCACGCATCGCGGTCGGCATACCGCTCGTTGGCAGCGTTCAGCCGGCTGCGGTGGTTCGTGTGCATAAACAGCGTTTCTGCAGGAGAGCCTGTAAAAAAGGCAGCGATTACCCTGCCGTCGGCTTCGAGGCGCACTTGGCGCAGCAGCGCGCCCCACCCCGTGTCGGGCAGGCTATCGCTAAACTTGACATACACCGTTTGCCCCGCGTAGGCACTGAGGTCTACCTCCACCCACTGGCGGTTGAAGGTTCCGGGCGCAGGTTCTGTGCCGTGTGTGCCGAGCACACGCCACGCCTCCGGTGGAGTAGGTTCTGCAAACACCGCTTCCAGCGCTATCGGGAGGTTCAGCTCGTGCATCAGCCAGTGGATGGGCGAGGGCGCGCCAGCTTGCTGCCAAGGCGTGTCGGGGCGTGCATCGCTACGGTCAGTGCCGCCGATGATTGCGAGCCATCCGCCTGCACGTACCCAATTAGCAAGGGCACGGATTTCCGCAGCGCTGGTAGGCTTTGCTGCTTCGGGTGTCCATAGCAGCAGCCGCACAGTGCGCGGCAAAGCGCGCTCGGGAAGGCGTTGAAGGGCGTGTAATGTGATCGGCACGCCTGCGTTCACCAGCGCAACGCCCAGCGTCAGCAGGTCATCTACGGGGCGGTGCGCTGGTTCGTCCGCTGGTGAAGGCGTTGCCTCGCCAATCAGCATACCGATGCCCTCCACGCCCGCGTCAATCGTGGCGTTGGGGTGTTGGGCGATGGCTTCGCAGGCGCGTGCCGCGCTCAGCATAACGGTTGTATAGTCGGAGGGGGCGCCGTTGATAGCTCCCTCGAGGCAAGCAGGCTGCAGAACGGTCGCCTCAGGAAACATCGCTGAGGCAATCAGCGATGTAAGCGTGTGCTGCTGCAACTCGCTCAGGGAGCGTGGCGCGTCATTCGGCAGCTCGGCTGACCGCAAGAGGGCAATATCGCTTTGCGCGCCACCCGCGCGCGCCGCATAGAGCAAGTACGCCATCGCAACCGGCTCTGGCTGATACTCGCCGTCGGTGGGGACGGGTATGCGCAACAGGCTCAACCGCACGGAGGTGCTGCTTTCGCCGAATTGGGGGCTTGGCAAGGGCGCGGTCAGGGGGCGTAGACTACCTGCAGGTGCGCCCAGCAAGCGTTCCACCGCATCGCCGATACCGTCGCGGTCATCATCGCGGTCGGTGGCGACCACACTCAACTCATACAGGCGTACTTGGCGGCGCCGCAGTGCCTCAATCGTCACCTGAAGTTGCTGCACAGGTGGGCTCAGAGGCACGCGCACACTGAGGTTGAGCGTCAGCCCTTCGCCCCGAAACGCGCGGCTAAGCAGCCCGCCTGCCTGCGTGCGAACGCGCACCTGCCCTGCGCCTGAGACCACCAGCCGTATTGCCACCTCCATGCCGCTGAGCACGCGAAAGCCGTAAGTCGCGCTGCCGCGTCCACCAATCACGCGCGCGTTGCCCTCTATGCGCGAACGCAACGCCTGCACCAACAGACCTGACTCCACAGGAGGACGCACACGCCATTCCAATCGGGGCATCAGCCCACCTACCTGCACCTGAGGACGCGCCATATCGGGGGGATATTGTACCGCAAAAGCCCCCACGCCACGCGCGGGGGCGTTCAGGGAACGAGAGCCTTCCTTCGTCAACAGTTGTAATCTTTTCGCTCGGCGAAAAGATTCCTTCAAGAACGCTGCTCATTCAGAGCAGCTTTCACAAGCACGCCCGCGACATTCTCCTTGCGCGCCTGTGGGGTCGTAGTCAGGGCGGAACAGCCACGGGTTGCAGCCGTCATACCAGTATTGCGCGGGCATGCCTTGCGCGTTGTAGAGGGTGTAGGGGTCCACGCGCCAGTCGGTGTTCGCGGGGGCGAGTTGTGCACCCAGCCGACGCCACTTCGCGCTGCCGTCGGCAGCCACGAACACCGCGCCTTGACTGTGAATCCACATCGCGCCATCCAGCGCGAACATCACGCCCAGCGGATAGGGGTTTGCCGGTGCGCCCCCGACGCAACTGCTGTAGCGACATGGTTGCGTGGGGTTGTCGCAACGCAGGGCGGGGTTGGTCAACGCGAAGCCCTCTACGCCCGCCTTGCCGCGTCCCTCCCACACCATCGGCAGGGTGGAAGGGCTAACCACCGCCGCTGCCGAGAGCCCGTGCAGCAAGCCGTTATAGGTGTAGCTGATGCGTGTCGGCGTGCGGCGCGGGTTGGCATAATCGGCAAGGTTCAAGCGACGCATCGACACCGATGGGCAAGCGTAAATCCCGTCATTTCTGAGATAGGGCAGCACAGCGTTCGCCCAGTGCACCTGATAAGCTCGGTTCAGAGGGCTGCCGATTGCCACACTCGGACGCCAATCGTGGGGTATCGCGTGGAACCGATCCCACAGCCAGTTGCCCGCTGCGTCGCGCCCAAAGCCCAGCGGATAGGTATCGTCGTAGTCGTTCAGGTACATCGTGAACGCCAGCCCCAGCTGCTTGGCGTTGTTGAGGCACGCCGTTTGGCGCGCCTTCTCGCGTGCTGAGGCAAAAACAGGAAACAGAATCGCCGCCAACACGGCTATAATCGCAATCACAACCAGTAGTTCCACCAACGTAAACGCGCGTTGTCGCATGGTGTGCCTCCTGTGCTAGGGTTTAGTGCCTGCTGACCACAGCAGGACGAGATGCGCTAAGCGCAGATAGGCTATGCGCGTGGGCAAGCTGCCCGCGCGACCGTACCGCCGCACTTAGCCCAGCGCAGGAGGCGCGCGGAAAGGATGAGCGCGAAAGCCGACTGGCTCTGCGGAATTGAGGGATGGCTCAGGAGTACGTGGGGGACGGGAGATGCAAGGCAAAGGAAGCGTAGGCGCGTCCACAAGCATGGGCTGCTCGCTCGGCGCGTATTGAAGCGATCTTGCCGCTGCCCAAACAGGCGTTGGCGTAGGCGCATGGCATACAGGGCACGGCTCACATTCGCACGGCTGAGTTGGGCAAGTGGTTGCCACGCCAGCGGTGCAACACAGCGCCACGCCCGCTGCACGCTCACACGCCACCAAGCAGCCCTGCGCCGCCAGCGACGCCTGCAGGCTCAACCACAGCGCCCACAGCCACGCCACTAAGCGGCTCGGCAGACGCCTACGCATGCGTCAGGATTATACCGCCTCGCCGTTTGAGCTATACTATCCGCTATGAAACCGATCATCGGCATCACGACCAACTGGCGCCCCGAGGATGCCCTCAGTGGCGAAGTGAACCTCAACGACGGCTACGCCCGTTCGGTAATTGCCGCAGGCGGCGTGCCCGTGCTCATCCCACCCCAAGCCGACACCGACGCGCTGGCAGAGCATTTAGACGGATTGCTAATCCCTGGCGGCGCAGATATTGACCCGCGCCACTATGGCGAAAGCCCCCACCCCAAAACCGAGATTATTAGTGAAGCACGCTTCAACGAAGAGTGGGCACTGCTGCGAGCCTTCGAGGCGCGCCGCAAGCCAATCTTGGGCATCTGCTATGGCTGTCAGCTGCTGAATGTTTGGCGCGGTGGCACGCTCTACCAGCACCTGCCCGACTTACCCAACGTGCAACTTCCGCACCAGCGTGCCAACCGCGAAGAACCCTATCCGCGCCACTTGGTGACCCTTGCCCCACACTCTAAACTGTTCGCCACTATCAGGCACGCACAGTTTGAGGTGGTCAGCTCGCATCATCAAGCGATTCGTGTGTTGGGACGCGGGCTGGTGGCCACCGCCTACTCGCCTGACGGCGTTATCGAAGCAATCGAAGACCCAGAGATGCCGTTTTTCATCGGCGTGCAGTGGCACCCCGAGCGCGACCCTGATGCGTCCGCAACCCGCGCCCTGTTCGAGGCGTTCGTTCAAGCGTGCCGTGCGCGTTAGGTACGCCGACGCCACGCAAGAGCAACCAACCCGACGCCCACGCCCAACACGCTCGCTGGCTCAGGCACCAACAGCCCTTCTGCACGCAGCGTCAGGTCAAGGTCAAGGTTCACACCAACCTCTTCCAGCGTGAGGTCAAAGATTAGGTTCGCGGTCTGACCAGGCGGCAGAATCGTGGGCAAGCCAAACTCGAACGGCGGTAAATCCAGGTTTGGGTTGAAGGTCTGGGCAAAGTTGACAGGCTGGGCTGCCGTAATCAACGCGTTGACGCCACTGACGACCACAGTGCCTTGCAAAGGCAACACAAAAGGCACCGTCTGGCTTAGCGGCGTGCCCAGCAAGTTTGCAGCAATCGCCAAGTCAACTGGTATCGCCGCGGTGAACTGAAACTGGTTGGGTGCGATTGGCGTCAGCACACCAGCCCCAACGCTCGTCTGCACCGCCTCTAACTGAGTGAGCGTGATTGATCCAATCGGAATGGTGACTCCTTGTGCGGGCAAGATGTACACCGAGTCGGGATTGCGGGTGCGAAACGACTCCCCTGCAATCGTGATGCTCACGGGCAGCGACACCGCGCCATTTGCCAACAGGTTTAGCGACAGATTCTCAAACACAATCGTGCCCGTGCTGCCGCTGATGGTGGCACGGAAAGCGCCGCTGGCGTTGCGGTTGATGGCACCATCAACCGATGCCCCGATGCTTACATTCACAGGCACATTCTCGGTAGGTCCAAAAGAACCAAAGATGCCCGGTTTCGTGCGCGTGCCTGTGGGGTTGGTGTTCGGGTCGTAGTTGCCCACCAAAGTGCCTTGCGTGCGCGCAGACAGGGCAAGGTTGCCACTGACCCCGCTGGGCGGAGCAACCACACTAAAGTCGTACAGTTGTGCCGAGGCAGTGCCTGCCACGATGGCGCTTGCAAACATAGCCGAAAGTAAGCGAGCTCCTTTCATACCAAGTGATTCAGACTCTGAAGGCAAGTAAAAGCGGACAGTGGGGCAGCCACCTGGGGACCTCTGCGCTTGCTGCTTGCCTACGGTGAGGGTGCACCTGAGGAAAAGCGCGCCCCTGCTCCATTTGTTAGCCATTTGTCGTCGCGACGGCTCGCGTAGCCCATCAGTGAGGGCGAGGGTCGCTTCGGACAGGCTCGCTGCCGGTGCTGGCGATGGTGCTAGCGGCGTCCGCGGTGGTCTTTGTAAGTACCCTCAGCGCGTGCACTGGCGAGGGCACATCGCTGGAGTTGCGTTAGGTTGCTAAAACGAACTGGGGGCTATGCTGTTGGGTTGCCCCCAGTTGTCACTTGATTTATGCAATACGAAACTCCTCGGGCTGGAAGTGGTAAGTGGTGCCCGTTTCAATAGCGCGCTTGGCGCCCAGCACGCAGGCGAGTGCGGGGGTTGCATCGGCGGCGGTGCATTTAGGGGTCTCGCCGGCGCGCACACAGTGTAGGAAGTGCTCCAGCTCGGCGTAGTAGGCGTTGCGTTGTGCCTGCTGGCTGATTTGCTCGCCGCGTTGGGGCGCGCGACGGGTTGGGGTTGGCTCAATGACTACGGCGCGGCGCCCGTCTACCTGCACGGTGTTTGCTTCGTCTTCCCACGCCAGTTTTTCGGCGTTGCGCTCGCGGAACAGTAAGCCCGAAGTTTCGTTGGTGAGCACAATCGTGCCTTTATCGCCAAAGAACCACTCGCCATAGCCGTCGTAGGCGTTGCTGGTGATGCTGGTGTACATCACGCGCACGCCCCCTGGGTAGTTGAAAATGAGTTCCACATTATCGTACACTTCGCGCCCGTCCTTCCAATAGTCAATACCGCCGTAGCCCACAACCGAAAGCGGATACGCCCCCAAAAACCAGTTGACAACATCCAGCTGATGGCTGGCGAGTTCGGTCAGCAGCCCGTGCGAGTAGTCTTTGTACAGGCGCCAGTTGAGGAGGCGTTCGAAACGCGGGTCGGGCACGGGGCGGCGCCAGCTGCTGTTGCGATGCCACAGCACGCGCACATGGGTAATCCGCCCGATTGCCCCCTCCTGAATCAGGCGATACGCTTGGTGATAGGTTTCGTTGTAGTGGCGTTGATGCCCGATTTGTAAGATTTTGCCTGTGCGGGCGGCTGTTTGCGCCATTTGGCGGGCTTCTTCGAGGCTGTAGGCAATCGCTTTCTCGCAAAACACATGTTTGCCCGCTTGGAGGGCGTCAATCGTCATCGGCGCGTGCAAGTGGAGCGGGGTGGCAATTACGACGGCTTCGATGTCTTTGCGCTCCAGCAGGGCACGGTAGTCGTTGTAGCCGTGTGCTTGGAATTTGGTAAGCTCTTGGGCACGGATACGGTTGGGGGTGTAGATGTCGCACACGGCAACCACTTCGGCAGCGGGCATGCTCAGCAGTTGGCGAAGGAGGTTTTGTCCTTGCGCGCCCGTGCCGATAACGCCGACTTTGACTTTCTCTTGCTGATTGGCGCGCGCCACAAACGCGCTTAGCGACGCCGCTGCGGCGGCAACTGCGCTCTGCCGCAGAAACTCTCGTCGAGACAGTTGCATACGCCAATTATACCGCGCAATCACGAGGGAGGCAGGTATACTCTTGGGGGTATGCAGGCCGTTTCAGTTGGCTCGGTGCGGATCGGCGACGGGGCGTTGTGCCTAATCGCAGGTCCTTGCGTCATAGAGAGCCTTGAGTTGTGCCAGCGTGTGGCAGGGTACATGACCGAGCTGTGTGAGCGGTTAGGCATTCCATATGTTTTCAAAGCCTCCTTTGATAAGGCAAACCGCACTTCACACGAGTCGTTTCGTGGGCTTGGGTTCGAGGCAGGGCTGGAGGCGCTGGCTCGCATCCAGCGCGAGTTTGGCGTGCCTGTGACGACTGACATACACGAGTCGTGGCAGGCGGCGCCTGTGGCACAGGTTGTGGATTTGTTGCAGATTCCTGCGTTCTTATGTCGGCAAACCGACCTGTTGGCGGCGGCAGCTCGCACGGGCAAGCCTGTGAATGTGAAGAAGGGGCAGTTTTTAGCGCCGTGGGATGTAAGCCACATCATTGAAAAGTTGCGCGCCTTTGGAGCCCGAGGGATTTTGATAACCGAACGTGGCGTGAGCTTCGGCTACAACACTCTGATTGTGGACATGGCGGGGTTGCCGATTATGCGGAGCTTTGGCGTGCCTGTGGTGTTTGACGCGACGCACAGCGCGCAACGCCCTGGCGGGGCGGGCAAGCAATCGGGCGGCGACCGAAGTGCCATTGAACCGTTGGCACGCGCTGCAGTTGCCGTAGGGGTAGATGCCCTGTTTATGGAGGTGCACCCCGACCCCGCTAACGCACTTTCTGACCCTGCGACGCAGTACCCTTTGGAGCGGATGGAAGCGCTCTTGCGTCGGCTGTTAGCCATTCACAGCGTCGTACACCGCTCTCTATAGCAAGCCTATTCGCCGCTGGTTGGAGGTGGTGGGGCAGCTTCGAGGGCACGCGCCACTGCGTTTACGAACTCATCCAGCGCGCCGACTTCAACCGCCAGCAGGCTTAGCTCCTCCAGTTGCTCAGTGGAACCGATTTGAGTAAGCTTCGGTTCCAATGCGAGTGCTGTATCGCCGAAGCGTCGTTGCAGCACTCGCAGCGTTGTCCTAACAATCCCCTGCTTGATACCTTGTTGAATGCCTTGTTGAATGCCTTGTTGAATGCCTTGTTGAATGCCTTGTTGAATGCC
>JAUQOS010000043.1:0-8958 GCA_030550775.1 Armatimonadota bacterium | reverse complement strand
GTGCTGTATCGCCGAAGCGTCGTTGCAGCACTCGCAGCGTTGTCCTAACAATCCCCTGCTTGATACCTTGTTGAATGCCTTGTTGAATGCCTTGTTGAATGCCTTGTTGAATGCCTTGTTGAATGCCCTTCTCCGCTCCCTCCCGTATCGCGAGCTCCTCCAAGCTTGTAAGGGGCCACTCACGTCCTTCCTCGAATCTACGCACGACTTCCTGAACCAGCTTTTCCAAGTCTTGCGAGAGCGCCATCATAAAGTCCACCACCTTGTACAAATGAATAACCTGCTCAGCAGTATACCCTCTGGCACGCAACTGACGAATCAGGGATATCTTTTCGCGCAGCATAAGGTTAGGTGTTCCTCGTGTTTTTAGCGCTCTTAGGTGCGCCAACGCAACCAGCGCGAATGGGTTTTCGGACTGCTGCAGTTCTGTCTCGTTGAGGTCGAGCAGCTTTACCGCCGTGAACTCGAACTGCAGGCGACAACCTGCATTCCGATATCCGAAAGAGTTGGGGCGCCAATCGGGCGTATTGTCTGCCAAAATTGCTAGGCTAATCACTTCTGGATAGTCAAAAGCGTCGAAAATATGGTAGTGATAAACAAACATTCGCAAGGGGAACTTTGGGTCTGGCTGCGCCTGAATCTCTATGTGCACCAGCACGAGGCGTTCCGTGCCATCTTTGGAAGCGACCTTTGCCAGCACATCCGCGGCTTGATGACGCTGCGTGCGCGCTCCTGGTGCCAAACGAAACAGGTTCACATCCAAAAACTCGACGGGGCGTGTCCAATCCACCTCGTCGTATACGGCAGGAAACAGCAACTGGAGACACTCGCGGAAGAATACGCGAATGGCGTATTTCCATGCCTCATCAAAGCCGCGGCGTGGACGACGCACACGCATACAATACTTGTTTTAGCAAACGCCCAATCTTCCTGCTACTTGTTGGGTAGCGGGATGGGGTACGGATAGCTGCGATATTCGTGCTTGAAGGAGCCGTCCTCGTAAAGATCGATGAGCCCCCAGCCGGGTGGGGTTTGGTGGTAATAGCCGCTCCACCAGCGTCCGCTGACGGCGCCGTCGCAGATGTAAGTGACCCCATTGTATTCCACGCGGTCAAACAAGTGGATATGTCCACTTAGACATAGCTTCACATTTTTGTGTTGGTAAAACAGCTCCACAATGCGCCGCGCATCAATGTGCACCCACGCGCCTGGGATGACCCAGTCTCCTGTTTTTTCGTTGTCACCGTCAAACATGGCACACGCCGACACGATGGGCATATGCGACAGCACGAGAATGGGCATCGTGGGCGATGTGCGTTGCAGCTCTGCCTTGAGCCACTCAAACTGTTCGTCGTCCAAGCGCGCTTTGTAGCCGTTGCCATCGGGGAAGGTGCCATCCAAGACGACAAACTTCCAGCCCGCTTGCTCAAAGCTGTAGTAAGGTTTCTCTAGTTCGTAAAGTTCCATTATCCACTTTTTGCCGTAACGGGGTTCGTTGCCTGTGCAGCCGCTGCGCGCCCTATCCCAGCCCCACACATCGTGGTTGCCGATGCAGTGTCGGAAGGGAATGTCAGAGTGCTCTCTTACAAGGCGCATCCAGAGGTCGAAAAGCGTCTTGGCGCGCTGCTCGCTTTGAGCAAACACATCCGACACGCAATCGCCTCCGTTGAGGATGAGCTGAGGACGGTCGGGCATCTCATGGATGGTCTTGAGGCAGTTGAGTAGTCCACGCACTGACACGCCCTCGGGAGCCACATGGATATCTGTCAAATGCGCGATTCGCAGCACACGCTTGGGTTGGGCTGCGGCTGTAGCAGTAGAAGTGCCTTTGAAGGTCAACCAAGCGGCAGTCCCCAGTGCGGCAGTACCGATTCCTTTCAAAACTTCGCGCCGTGTAAGCTCCATCGGCTCCTCCATGACACGCAGAGATTACCCGCGCCTGTGTGAAGAGCGCGTTAAGTGCCCAATTCCTCATGCGAATATCTTGGGGACACAGTCAGAAAGCTTTGTAGATGATGTACTCCCTACTCAGCACTTGACGACTCGCCCAACAATCGCTCAAACTCTTCCAACGAGGTGCTCTCTGCTGCTGCTACCCCCAGCTCTTGGAGGCGTTCCACTGATTGAATTGCCTGAAGTTTTGGTTTCAAGCTCAAAGCGACTTCGCCATAGCGCCGCTGCAGAATACGCATAATCATCTCCACAGTGCCTTGTTGAAGTCCCTGTTGGAGCCCCTGTTGAAGCCCTTGCTCCAGCCCCTGCTCCAACCCTTGGGCAGCGCCGCGTTTGATTGCAAGCTCCTCCAGGCTCGTGAGGGGCCACTCCGATTCTGCCTCAAACTCGCGCACAATCTTGTCCACTAACTGTTCGATTCGCTCGGAAAGCGTAATCATGTAGTCCACCACCTTGTAGAGGTGAATTACCTGTTCTCCATGATACCCACGCTCGCGCAGGGCGCGAATTAGGGCGATCTTTTCGCGCATTAGTAGTTGCGGCTTGCCTCGCGTCTTCAACGCCCGCAAGTGCGCCAACACCACCAAAGCGAATGGATTATCGGATTGCTCAAGGACACTTTCCTGGAAATCAAGCAGCTTGATTGTAGAGAACTTGAACTCTAAGCTACTGCCAACATTTGCGTAAGCAAAGCTGTTGGGACGCCAGTTCGGGTCATCGTCAGCCAATATCGCAAGGCTAACCACATCGGGGTAGGCAAATTGGTCGAAAGTGTGGTAGTGGTACACATACATCCGTAGCGGAAAACGCGGATCAGGTTGCGACTGAATTTCAATGTGAATCAGCACCAGGCGTGGAGTACCGTCGCGGAAGTAAACTTTGGCAACTACATCAGCCGTTTGCCGACGCTTAGCACGCACACTCGGCGCCAGGCGATAAAAGTGAGGGTCCAAAAACTCTACGGGTTGCGCCCAATCTACTTGGTCGTGCACCGCAGGAAAGAGCATTTGCAGGCAATCGCAAAAGAAGGTACGCACGGCGTACTTCCATGCCTCGTCAAATCCACGACGCGGACGGCGTCTGCGCATAACAGTCTGCGCCTGATTTGAGACACTCAAGCGATCTCCTGTCGCCACATAAGGTATTAGGTATCCTACTGGACGATGCAACGAATCCGCCCCGTATCGCTGGCACAGGTAGACATCACGGACGAGTTTTGGGCGAAGCGGCAGCAAACCCTGCGCACCGCCACCTTACCACATCTTTTTAGCGAGCTGGAGCGCGCAGGCAATATTCCCAACTTGCGCCTTGCCGCCGAAGGCAAGCGCGAGGGCTATCAAGGACCTGTGTACATGGACTCCGACCTTTACAAAGCCCTCGAAGCAGCGGCATATGTGCTGCACAAGCACCCCGAAGATCCTATCCGCGCAAAAGTAGATGAAATAATTGAGGTTCTGGAGCGAGCGCAGCAGCCTGACGGCTACCTCAACAGCTATTTTCAGGTGGTAGCGCCCGACAAGCGATGGACAAACTTGCGCGATTGGCACGAGCTATACTGCGCAGGGCACCTGATCGAAGCAGCTGTCGCCCACTACGAAGCCACAGGCAGCAGACGATTGCTCAATGTCGCGCAGCGCTTGGCAGACTACATCGACTCGGTGTTTGGCGACGCGCCTAGCAAGCGGCTGGGCTACTGTGGGCACCCTGAGATTGAACTTGCGCTGTTTCGTCTCTATCGGATTACGCATGAGCCTCGCTACGCCAAGTTGGCGGAGTTTTTCCTGCTCAATCGCGGTAAGAAGGTGTTCGCCCACGAGCATAACATTCCATTAGACCAGTACGACGGCACAATCTGGCAAGATAACTTACCCCTTCTGGAGCAGCGTGAGATTGTGGGGCATGCAGTACGCGCAGGCTACCTGTTCGCGGGGGCGACTGACCTCGCGCTGGAAACGAATGATTCCACGCTGCGCGGACAGCTCGTGCAGATGCTGCTGCGTGTGTGGCACAACGCTATCGGCAGGCGTACCTACATCACGGGCGGAATTGGCAACGAACCCAAACACGAGGGTTTCACAAAAGACTACGAATTGCCAAACCGCACCGCGTACCAAGAGACCTGCGCTTCCATCGCGCTCATTTTGTGGGCGCATCGAATGGGGCTGTTGCTGGGCGAGGCACGCTTCTACGACGCCTTAGAACGCGCCTTGTACAACGGCGCACTGGCAGGCATTTCATTGAGCGGCACACGCTTTTTCTATGTGAACCCGCTGGAAAGCGACGGCACGCACCATCGGCAGCCGTGGTTCCCGTGCGCCTGCTGCCCGCCGAACATCGCGCGGCTCATCGCCTCGCTGGGCAGCTACATCTACGCCCAAACCGAGGATGCAGTCTATGTGAACCTCTACATTGGTAGCCGCGTGCGCACGCAGGTCGGAGGTGCGCCGCTGGTGCTGGAGCTGCACACGGGCTACCCCTGGCAAGAGACTGTCGCCCTGCGAGTGGCAGAAAGCGCTGCCCAACGATTCAAGCTGCTACTACGCATCCCTGAGTGGTGCGATGCGCCCACGCTCTTGTTGAACGGCAACGCTCTCGCAATTCAGCTGGAGCGCGGCTACGCTGTAGTCGAGCGCGCGTGGCAGCAAGGCGATATTGTTGAGCTGCGTCTTCCGATGATGCCCGTGCTGATGGAAGCCCACCCGCGCGTGGAAGCTGACCGCTGGCAAGTCGCCATTCAGCGTGGTCCTATCGTGTACTGCTTGGAAGAGCACGACCAGCCCGCGCCACTGACGCATCTAGCCATCCGACGCGACCATCCCCTGTACAGCGTATGGGAGCCTGAGTTGCTGGAGGGGGTTGTGGTGGTGGAAGGAATGGCAGAGGTCTTGGACGATGATGCGGCGTGGGGCGAACGGCTCTACCGCCGCTTGCGCGAGCACGCACTCAAGCCCTTCCGCGCCATTCCATATTATGCGTGGGCGCATCGTCGCCCTGCGCCAATGCGCGTATGGATGCCCCATGCATAAATTGGAAACGCATGGGGTATAATAAGGCTCCGAGCCGGAGTGGCGGAACTGGTAGACGCGCCGGTCTCAAAAATCGGTCTGGGGCGACCCAGGTGTGGGTTCGAGTCCCACCTCCGGCACCAAAGGCAACCTTACGCCGCGCAAGCAAATGGAACACGAGAGGGAGACCCGCATGCAGCGACGAGCCGCTACCGCCACGAACTCCGAGCCGTGGGTGCAATGTGCGAAATGCCGAAAAATCCTATTCCGCCCCGACTTCGAACGCGCCTTGCGCGTATGCCCTCACTGCGGACATCACCACCGACTGGGCGCGCGCGAGCGCATTCACATCACGGTAGACCCCGACAGTTTCCGCGAGACCGATACCGAACTGCGCTCCAGCGACCCGCTGGGCTTTCCTGAGTACGCCGATAAACTCCGCAAGGGCACGGCGGCAACGGGCGAGAATGAAGCCATCATCACAGGCATTGCCACTATCGGTGGGTATGAAGTGGTAATCGGCGCGATGGATTTCGGCTTTATGGGCGGTAGCATGGGGTCCGTTGTGGGCGAGAAGGTGGCACGCAGTTTTGAGCGCGGCGCAGAACGGGGGCTACCCGTAGTGATGTTCTGTGCCTCTGGTGGGGCGCGGATGCAAGAGGGCTTGCTCTCGCTGATGCAAATGGCGAAAACTACCGCCGCCGTGGGCAAGCTGCAGCGCGCGCGTCTGCCCTATATTGCGGTGTTCACCGACCCCACCATGGCAGGCGTTCTGGCGAGCTTCGCATCGCTGGCAGACATCATCATCGCCGAGCCAGGCGCTTTGGTAGGCTTTGCAGGGCAGCGCGTCGCTGCTCAAGCCAGCGTCGGCAAAACCCCACCCAACTTCCAAACCGCTGAATTCCAACACGAACACGGCATGATAGACCTCATCGTACCCCGCCGCCAAATCCGCCCTACGCTGATTTATCTGCTTGAGATGCTCACACCTGCTGCAGGGGAGGTGAACACACCATGATGACGATTTTCGACTTCGAAAAGCCCATTAACGAGCTGGAAAGCGCCATTGCCGAGCTGCGCCAAATCGCCTTAGAGAAGGGCTTAGACCGCTCGCGTGAAATCGCCGAACTGGAAGCACAACGCGAACGGCTGCTCAAGCAGATCTTTGCTCACCTTAGCCCATGGGACAAGGTGCTGCTAGCTCGCCATCCCAAACGCCCCTACGCCCTCGATTACATCCGCCTCATGTGCGAAAACTTCACGGAGCTACACGGCGACCGGCTGGGCTTTGATGACCCTGCGATTGTGGGAGGGCTGGCAAAGCTCGGCAACTACAAGCTAGTGATCGTGGGGCAACAAAAAGGGCGCGACCTCAAAGAGCGCCAACGACGCAACTTCGGGATGGCAAAGCCTGAAGGCTACCGCAAGGCGATGCGAATGTTCCGCCTCGCCGAAAAGTTCCGTTTACCTGTGCTTACCCTCGTAGATACCCCCGCAGCTGACCCTGGTGTGGAGTCGGAATCGCGCGGTATCAGCGAATCGATTGCGCAATCTATGCTGACCCTGTTTGAGTTGACCGTGCCGACAGTGTCGGTGATTTTGGGAGAAGGGGGCAGTGGGGGCGCGATCGCACTAGCGGCTACTAACCGCGTGCTAATGTTAGAGTACGCCATCTATTCGGTGATACCGCCCGAGGGCTGCGCCGCGATTCTCTACCGTGATCCCAACAAGGCGCCGCAAGCGGCTGATGCCCTCAAGCTCACCGCAGACCAAGCGCTGCAGATGGGGCTAATTGACGGCGTGATTCCAGAACCGTTGGGGGCAGCCCACCGCGACCCACAAACCACCGCACTCAGCGTGCGTGCAGCAGTGCTCCAGCAACTGGATGCCCTTAGCCAACTCTCGCCTGAGGCACTGCGTGAGCAACGCTATCAACGCTTCCGACACATTGGCGTGTTCGAAACCGCCCAATGAAGCTCGCCATCATCGGCTTGGGGAGCATCGGTGCGTCGGTGGGGCTGGCCTACCAGCACGAGTCGCTGAGCGATACTGTGATTGGTTATGATAGCGACTCTAACGCGCTGGAAGGCGCGCTGGCGATGGGCGCAATCGACCAACCCGCCGAGTCGGTGGCAGCATGTGCTGAAGCGGACTTGATTGTGGTTGCCACACCCCCCAATGCAGTGCCCGAAGTATTTCAGCAACTTGCTCCTCAGTTGCGCCCTCACACGGTGATTACTGATGTTGTCAGTGTCAAGCAACCGGTGTTGGCGTGGGCGCAGCAGTACCTTCCCTACCCAACCCGCTTCGTGGGCGGGCATCCGATTGCTGGCACGGAACAGCGCGGCTACACCGCTGCCCGCGCCGATTTGTTTCAAGGCGCGCAGTGGGCACTAACGCCCACCCCCCATACCGACGCCGACGCGCTGGCACAAGTAGGACAGTTTGTGCGCACCCTAAGGGCAGCACCGATCCTGATAGACCCCTTGCAGCACGACCGCGAGTTCGCCTTGCTGAGCTTCGTGCCGCACTGCGTTGCGTTCAGCCTTGTGGCGTTGTATCGGCAGCACCCGACGCTGCTGCAAGGCGGGGGCAGCTGGCGTTCTGCCACGCGCGTGGCGCACAGCGACCCGAGGCTTTGGCACCAACTGCTGCTGCTCAACCGCGAAGCCACCGCTGAATGGCTTGGACAGCTCATTGAACACTTGGAGCAGTTCCGTACTGCGTTGGATAGGAACGATCCAGAAGCCCTGTGCACACTGATGTAGACTTGGGGTATACTATAGCTGCCATGCAACGCTGGGCAGTGCGTGCAGCGCGGTGGCTGAGCCTGATCTGGGCAACGCTGTTTCTGTCAGCGAGCCTAATGCACCCGCTGACGCATAGCCCCATCCATGGGAGCGGGGGCGACTGTCTGGTCTGCACGCTGCAAAAAAATCCTGCTCCCGAGCCAATCGCGTTGCCTGCGCTGCTGCAACCGATTAATAACCCCACAACAGACCTCACCATACCTCCACACCTTGAGCGCGCCCACGATACCTTCCTTATTCAAATCAAAACCCCGCGTGCTCCACCTGCCTAACCTCCTGTGATGCCCTTGTGAACGCGAACACGATACGTCACAACGCACCGAGTAGGCATTCACCTACGCTTGCGCACAAGTTCACTTGTGCCCCAAACAGGAGGTTGGTTATGAGAGCTTTTATCACAGCAGCTATTGTAAGTGTGTTTGTCAAGAGCGCGTTTGCGCTGCAGCACGACGACGATTTGCTGTTCGGTAGAGACGGTAATCGCGTTGAGATTATCCAGCCGCAGCCGCACCCCGTGCGGCAGATGTCCAGCGTGCTGGGCAGGTTCATTTTAGACGTGGGGCTGGATTTCTACTTTGACTACGACACAGGGCAGCCACATCTGCAGTTCTGCCGGGTGCAGCAGGTGTGGATTTCGCCGGGCTTGGTTGGCTCCAAGTCAGGCTTCGGCAACGTGTTTTGCGAGTCGGGCTGTGCCAACTTTTTCAACCTGCCCACCAACAACACGCCCCACCACCACTTCATCTTCGCCGCGCCGTCGCCTGGCGTGTATGTGTGGGATGTGCGGGGCGTGGACGCTATCGCACGGGATGGCGCTTCGCTGCAGAATATGCCATATGCCTACCGCGTATATATGGTAGCGGGTAACCCCCTGCGCCTATTCGGGAATGTTCAGCCTGCTCAAAGCTATGTCGGTAGCATTTACGACCTGCGCCTGACTGTGCAGTTGCGACAAGGCAATACCGCTATTGCCAGCAGCACCCAGCCCCCCAATCCCACCGCGATTTACCCCTACATGGTGGGCTTCAATCAGCCTGCGGGCACCTATACTGTGGTCGCCAAACTCAGCAAGCACCTCTCGCGGCGCGTGGACAACCTCGCGCTCACGAGCGCGCACGCCCGCAACTGGGAGTTCACCACCCTTGGCGATGTAAACGGCGATGACGTGATTGACGACGCCGACTTGCTGC
>JAUQOS010000042.1 GCA_030550775.1 Armatimonadota bacterium | reverse complement strand
CCCCCTACTGCGTAGGGGGAACCTCACGGAGGGGGCTGAGGAAAAACTTTAGGCAACGGCGTTGACAGTTGAGGCAGATTCCCACATCCTTGCCAGAACCTGCAGAGCGGAGCGTGGAAAATCAAGCAACAGTCCCCTTACCCTTAGCAGCGGCAAGCAAGCCATCACCCCTTGGGCTTACCTCGCTATGGGGCAGGTACACTTATGATGATGGCACGCTATGAAGTAGCAGCGACCGTGGTGGAGCACCAGCGGCGCGCTGCAAACCAGTACGAGCTAATCTTGCATGCACCGCCGATAGCCCAAAGCGCGATGCCGGGGCAGTTTGTGATGGTGCGTCCGTTGCGCACGCACGCCCCCCTGTGGCGACGCCCTTACAGCATCTTGCGTGCAAATCCTGACAAGGGTGTGATTAGCATCTTTTATTCGGTGCAAAGCACCTTTACGGAGCTGCTCTCGCTCAAGCCCATCGGTTCCACCGTGCAGGTGCTGGGTCCGTTGGGTACCTGTTTCCAGCCTGTGCGGGCTGCCAGGCGGCACATTTTGGCAGCGGGAGGTACAGGGGTGCCGCCGTTGAGCTTTTTTGCCGCGCGCCTAATACCGACCTTACAGCCCGATGAGCAGGTGCTCATCTTGGCGGGAGCGCGTCGGCGCGATTTACTAGTGGGGCTGGACGAGTTTCGCGCGCTAGGGGCGGAAGTGCGCGTCGCCACCGACGACGGCTCACGCGGCTACAAGGGCTATGTCACCGACCTGCTGGCGCAGGCGTTGGAGGAACCAATCCCGTCGGCTGTGTACGCCTGCGGTCCGAACCGCATGCTGAAAGTGGTCGCGGAACTGTGTCTGAAGCACGGCGTGCCGTGTCAAGTGTCGCTGGATGCACCAATGCCTTGCGGGATCGGCGTGTGTTTGGGGTGTGCGGTGAAGGTGCGCCTGCCTGACGGCGGGGTGTGGTATAAGCGCGCCTGCACGGAGGGACCTGTGTTCCGCGCGGAGGAGGTGGTGTGGGAATGACGCCCAACCTGCAGGTTTCGCTGGGCAGGTTGCAACTGCGCAATCCTGTGATGGTGGCAGCAGGCACCTTTGGCTACGGCGTGGAATACCGCGACCTTGTAGACCTGTCGCAACTGGGGGCGATTGTGACCAAAAGCCTCACACTAACGCCGCGCATGGGCAATCCGCCGCCGCGCGTGGCGGAAACGCCCGCAGGCATGCTCAACGCCATCGGCTTGCAAAACGACGGCGTGGACGCCTTCGTGGTGGAGACATTGCCCCGCCTGCGCGCCTATGAGACGCCAATCATCGCCAGCGTTGCAGGCGAGAGCGTGGAAGAGTATGTGCGGGTCGCAGCTAAGCTCAGCCGTGCCGAAGGTGTCGCCGCGCTAGAGTTGAACCTCTCGTGCCCTAATCAAGCGCACGGGGGAATGGAGTTTGGCGTCAGCCCCGAGTTGACCGCGCAAGTGGTTGCCGCCGTGCGCCAAGCCACTCCCCTGCCACTAATCGCCAAACTCACACCAAATGTGGGCGATATCGTGCCTGTTGCACAGGCAGCAGTGGAAGCGGGCGCGGAAGTGCTGTGTCTCATCAACACTGTGTTGGGCGTTGCAGTGGATGTGCGCGAGCGACGCTTCCGACTAGCAACCAAAGTGGGCGGGTTATCGGGACCTGCCATCAAGCCCATCGCGCAGTATCATCTATGGCGTGTGCATCAAGCCCTGCCCGAAGTGCCCCTGGTTGGGGTGGGGGGCATCAGCAGCGCAGAAGACGCGCTTGAATACATCTTGCTGGGCGCGCATGCCGTGCAAATCGGCACCGCGAACTATGTGCAGCCCACGCTCACGCTGGAAGTGATTGAAGGCATCCAGCGCTATCTGGTGGATCACGGCATAGACTCGCTGGAAGCGATTCGAGGTGTGGTGCAGTAGCTTTAGGCTAATGCTTCGATGACGCGCAGAGCGATTTGCGCACTGCCTGCAGGGGGCATGATGTAAATGCCCTGAGCGTACGGGGCTGCCTCGCGCACAAACGATTGGGCAATCTCCAGCCCTACCTGCAGCGCGGAATCTTCAGGTGCTTCGCTGATGCGACGCAAAATCGGCTCTGGAATGCTGATACCCGGCACCTCGTTGTGCATAAACTCGGCGTGGCGTGCGCTGCGCAACGGCAACACGCCCACAAACCACGGTGTGCCCAGCCGCTGGAGCAGCTCGGCAGTGCGCTCTACAACGGGCATTTCAAACAGGGGCTGTGTGTAAATCAGGTGCGCGCCCTCGTCAATTTTGCGTCGCAGGCGATCGTTTTCCAGCTCCAAGTCGGAGGCGAGGGGGTTGTAAGCCGCCGCGATCGTGAAGTTGGCGTACATGCCGATGCTATTGCCTGCAAGGTCGCGCCCCTCATTGAACCGCCGCAGGATGCGGATTAGTCCGATGGCGTCCACATCGAACACACTAGTGGCGGTGGGGTAGTCGCCAATCTGCGCGGGGTCGCCCGTGATTGCCAGCACGTTCCGAATGCCTAGTGCGTGTGCCCCCAGCAAATCCGACTGGATCGCCAGCAGGTTGCGGTCGCGGCAGGCGAAATGCATCATCACCTCGATGCCCGCCTCGCGCTGGATGAGGTGCGAAGTGGCGATTACGCTCATGCGCAGGCGGGCGCGCGCACCATCTGAGATATCAATAAGATGCACGCCGTGTTCTTTGAGTAAGCGCGCGCTTTCAATCACCTTCTGGATGCGCAGCCCGCGCGGCAGGTCGAGCTCGACGGTGATGACACGCTCTTTGCCCAATAGTTGCGACAGGCGTGATGGCTCGGCGGTGGGCAGCTCCTCTTTGAGTTTGCGTTCGCGTGGGCGCACGGCGGTGGGCGCAGCCGTGCGTTTGGGTTTGGCGGTGCGCACGGCTTGGGCGATGGCGCGAATATGGTCGGGCGTGGTACCGCAACAGCCTCCGACGATGGTTGCCCCCGCTTCCACCAAGCGCACTGCATATCTGCCGAAGTAATCGGGGTGGATGTCGTACACCACCTGCCCTCGTACCAGCTGAGGCAAGCCCGGAGTTGGCATTGCGCTGATTGGGGTGTCGGTCGCTCCGGTCATCATGCGAATGATATCGAGCATGCGTTGCGGTCCTACGATGCAGTTGCCCCCGATGGCGTCCACATCCAGCGACGCCACCTGTTCAGCGAAACGCTCGGGCAAGCCCTCCATAAGGGTTTCGCCGTCTTCCACGAAGCCTTTGGAGGCGATAATCGGCAGGTCGGGCGCGAGGCGGCGCGCCACGCGGATTGCCAGCTCTAGCTCATGCGGGTCAATAAAGGTCTCCAAAATCAGCCCATCAACGCCTGCTTCCACGAGGGCGCGGATTTGCTCTTCAAAGGCTTGTTCGGCTTCTTCGAAGCGCACCTCGCCCATCGGTTCAAGGGGCTTGCCCACAGGTCCCACTGCCCCGAACACGAGAGCGTCTTCGCCGACGGCTTCGCGTGCTAGGCGCACCGCTTCGTGGTTGATGCGTCTCACCAGCTCTTCGGGTGAGCCGAACTGCTCTAGCAGGCTGTAAGCGGGGGGCAACTCGCTGCCGCGCTCGGGCAGGTTCAGCAGGCGCACGCGGTTGGCATAATAGGTGTTGGTCTCAATCAGGCGCGCGCCTGCCTCATAATACTCGCGGTGGAGTTGGCGCACCAAGTCGGGGTGGGTGAGATTCGCCAACGCATAGGGTTGTGGAATGCCCCGCAGGGCGAGCATCGTGCCCATCGCGCCATCGGCGACCAGCACGCCTTGCGCCAGCCGCTCCCGAAACTGCTCGCGCGTCATTGGTAAGATTGTACCTGATTACGCAAGATACCGATTCCTTCGGCTTCCAGCTCCACGATGTCGCCCGGTTGTAGCCACGGATAGGTGCCTTCGGGGTATTCCAGCAGGCAGCCGCCGCCGACCGTGCCTGAGCCGATAACATCGCCTACCTGCAGGCGGGTGTGGCGTGAGGCGTGCGCGATAATCTCGGCGAAAGTCCAATGCATCGTGTCGGCGCGAGCGCGCGTGATTTCCTGTCCGTTCACGCGCGCGCTCAGCTCGATGCGCCATCGTCCGCCGCGCTGAGGGTCGGGGGTATACCACGCGCTTAACTCGTCGGGCGTGACGACCCACGGTCCCAGCGAGGTGGCAAAATCTTTGGCTTTTGCGGGTCCCAGCCCGATGCTCATCTCGCGCAGCTGGATGTCGCGCGCGCTCCAGTCGTTCATCAGCGTGAAGCCTGCAATCGCTGCTTCCGCTTCCTGAAGTGTAAAGTCGCCGCCTGCCCGCCCAATAATCACCGCCAGCTCCAGCTCGAAGTCGAGGGCGTTGGTGGCGGGTGGCTTGCGCACAGGCTGGTCGTGCCCCACCAAGCTGGCAGGGTTAGAAAAGTAAAACGCGGGGAACTCGTACCACGCCGGCGGGATTTGGTCGGTGCCGCGGCGGTGGCGTAGCGCGTTGCGCACATGTGCCTCAAAGGCATAAAAGTCGCGCAGGCTGGGCGGCACCAAGATGGGCGGGCAGAAGGCTGCTGGCTCGATTGGTTCGCCCAAGCGTGCCAGACGCACCTCCTGCTCCGACGCGGGCAGGTGCAGCCAATCCAAAAAGTCGCGACACCCCTCCACGCGCCGCCAACTGCCCTCGTGCCATACGGCAAGGCATGGGGGCGCGTCACGACTGGCTTGGAGCGTGGCAAAGCGCATCGTTTATTTGCGAATCTCCAAAATACGGAACCGCGCGTCGCCCTTGGGCAAGTGCACGATGACCTCGTCGCCTACCTTATAACCAATCAAAGCACTCGCGAGGGGTGCTTGATAGGAAAGCTTGTGGTGTTCAGGGTCGGCTTCGGTCGCGCCCACGATGCGGAACTCGCGCTGCTCGCCCGTGTTTACATCTTGGATTTTCACATACGAGCCGATGCCCACATAGTCGGTGGGGATATCCTCTTCGCGCACGATGGTGGCACTTTGCAGGATGGCTCGGATTTCCTGAATGCGCGATTCCACATAGGCTTGCTCGCTTTTGAGGCTCTCCAGCTCGGTGTCTTCCGCGCTGAACTCGCCGTGCTCTTTGTGGGCACGAAATGCTTCGGCGATGCGCGCCCGCTCCACGGTTTGCAAGCGGCGCAACTCTGCCTCCAAATGTTTGAAGCCCTCCTCGGTCAAATAGATGCGGTCAGGTTCAAAGTGCGTCATCGTTGACTCCTCCTTAAGGATAAGGCACGGAGTGCGTTCATGGCTAATACGCAGAATGCTCCGCAAAGGTTCCCCAGCGGGGGTTTGGTTCACGTGCAAGCGGAGGATTCCTGCTATTTAGTTTACGGGTTCCAGCAGCGCGGCGCGGTAGAGTTTGGCGTAGACACCTTCGCGCGCCAGCAGTTCGGCGTGTGTGCCTTGTTCCACCAGTCGCCCGCGCTCCAGCACCAAGATGCGGTCGGCAATTTGCACGGTGCTCCAGCGATGGGCGATAATCAGCGTAGTGCGTATGCCGCGCCCTTCTTCAATCACCTGCTGGATGTAGCGTTCGGTAAGCGGGTCGAGCGCGGCGGTGGCTTCGTCCAAAATGAGAATGCGGGGGTTGCGCAGCAGGGCGCGTGCGATAGCAATCCGTTGCGCTTCGCCTCCCGATAGTCGGATGCCCTTATCGCCCACCAAGGTATCGTAGCCCTCAGGCAGTCGTTCGATGAACTCGTGGGCGTGGGCAAGTCGGGCCGCGCGTTCAATCTCCTCGCGGGTGGCGTCGGGCTTGCCGTAGGCAATGTTCTCGGCAATCGTGCCCACAAACAACACCGTCTGCTGCGGCACCACGCCAATTTGCGAGCGTAGACTGGCAAGCTTAACTTGCTGGATGTCGTAGCCGTCGATGCGGATGGTGCCCTCTTGAGGGCTATAGAAACGCAACAGCAGGTCTACCAATGTGCTCTTGCCCGCGCCGGAATGCCCCACCAACGCCACCACCTCGCCCGGCTGGATTTCGAAGGAAACCTCGCGCAACGCCTGCTCACCTGTGGGGTAGCGGAACGACACGCGCTCGTACTGGACGTGCCCGCGAAGCGGGGGCAGTGGCTGGGCGCTAGGGGCATCGTAGGGTTCGGGATCTATCGCAAGCGCTTCGTTGAAAATGCGCTGGGCAGCCGCGCGTACTTGTTTGTGCGTTAGTTGAATTGCGCCCACGCCTGCCGCCGCTTGGGCAATCTGATGCAACAGAAACAGAAAGCTCAGCAGTTGGGCGGTGGTCATATGCCCCCGAGCCACCTCCTGCCCACCGAACCACAGCACTAAGGCGATACTGGTAGCGCCGATGAACTCCACTGTGGGGCGCAGGCGGGCACGCCGACGCTCCCCGCGCAACGAGTGGCGCAACACCTCACGGTTGCGCCCTGCAAAGCGTGCAATTTCGCGCTCCTCAGCGGCAAACGACTTCACAATGCGCATGCCCGCCAGCGTTTCTTGCACCAACGCTGACACACTGGCTAATGCGCCTTGTGTTTGGTGGGTAATCCGATGCACCTGCCTGCCCAACCGCTGAATCAGCAATGCCACCAACGGCAAAAACAGCGTTGCCAGCAACGCCAACCGCCAGTTGAGCACATAGATATACACCAAAAACGCCACAATGCGCAAAGGCGCGTCTAACACATCGCGAATCAGGGGCACTGCACTTTGCAGAATGGGCACATCGTTAGTGAGAATCGACTGGATCGCCCCCACTTGGCGCGATTGGAAAAAGCCTAGCGGCAGTCGCTGCAGATGGGCGAAGATATCCTCGCGCAGTTTAGCCGTAAGTCGCTGCCCCGCCAGCGCCAGATAATACACCTGCCCGTACGCAAAAAACCACTTGAGCGCAAATACGGCAATCACGGTCAGCGAAACGCGATTGAGCGCTGCCGTATCGCGCATATCCATCGACTGGATAACCTGCTCCAGCAAGTAGGCGGTAAAGCCAGTAATCGCTGTAACGCCCACTGCGCAGAGGATGGCAATCACAAGAGGCTTCCACTGCGCAGCGACATAACGCCACAGCTGGCGTTCTACGCTATCCACCACGCCTTGATTGTACCTAAAGGTGGAGCAACTATGAGGGTGCGGTCAAAGAAGGGTTTCACGGGCTACCCCTACGCAACACCACACTCGGAATAACAAATTCATTCGTGCGAAGATGTACCTGTCATTCCGAGCCGTAGGCGAAAAGCCTTCGAAAAGTCTAGCTGTCATTCCGAGCGAAGCGAGGAATCTGCACAAACCTTGCGATGGAGCCCCCTCGCCGCGCTGTGGGTGACAGGTATAATCCCCCGCGAGGTGGCACAGCGATGGTGCTCTTTCCTGAGAACCCTGAGGCATTCACGGACGAAATCGCAGAACTAACCGAGCGGCACTTAAACCCTGGCTTGGCGAAAGTGTTGCGCTTCGCAGGGCTAGGTGTGGAGTGGTACGCGGAGGGCTGTTATATTTGGGATGCGCAAGGGCGTCGGTTTCTGGACTGCTTAGGCGGCTACGGTATGTTTGCGCTGGGGCATCGCCACCCCAAAGTGATTGAGGCGGTCAAACGCCAGTTGGACCTGATGCCGATGCCCAGCAAAATCATGTTCAACGCCCCGCAGGCAAAGCTCGCCGAAAAATTGGCGCAGGTGTTGCCCGGCGAGATCCAATTTACCTTCTTCTGCAACTCAGGCACGGAGGCAGTGGAAGGAGCGATCAAGCTCGCGCGGAAGGCCACTGGGCGCGTGAAAATGATTAGTACCATCGGCAGCTATCACGGCAAGACGATGGGCAGCCTTTCCGCCAGCGGGCGTGAGGTGTATCGCAAACCCTTTGACCCGCTGTTGCCCGGCTTTGTGCATGTGCCCTATGGCGATGCGGATGCCATCGCTGCGCAGATGGACGAGCAAACCGCAGGCGTCATCGTAGAGCCAATTCAAGGCGAGGGCGGTATTCGAATACCTCCTGACGACTACCTACCGCGCCTGCGCGAGTTGTGCGACCACTATAACGCTGTGCTCATCGTTGATGAGGTGCAAACGGGGCTGGGACGCACCGGCAAGTTGTGGGGTGTGGAGCATTCAGGCGTGATGCCCGATGTGGTGACTTTAGCCAAGTCGCTGGGCGGCGGCGTGATACCCATCGGCTCGTTCTCGGCAACCCCTGCGCTGTGGGAGGAAATGTTTGGGGAGAACCCGCTGCTGCACACTAGCACCTTCGGCGGCAACGAGTTGGCGTGCGCCGCAGGCTTAGCCACGCTGGAGGTGATTGAACAAGAAGGGCTGGTAGAGAACGCCCAGCGCGTGGGCGAGAAGCTGCTGCGAGGGCTGCGCCAAGTGCAAGCCGAATACCCCGACTTCATCCAAGAAGTGCGCGGGCGCGGCTTGATGATTGGCATCGAGTTCCACGAAGCCGACTACGGCGAGCTGACCATCACCAACATGATTCAGCGCGGTGTAATCGCTGCCTACACGCTGAACAACCCCAAAGTGATTCGTATGGAGCCGCCGCTGATTATGACCGAGCAAGACGCCGAGCTCGCGCTCCAAGTGTTTGCCGAGTCGGTAGAGGCTGCGCGCACGCTGGTGGAGGCGGTGATGGCGGGCTAACGCCGTCGACGAGCGTAGCCCACCGCCCCGCCCAAGAAGACCACCACCATCAGCAGCGTGCCTGGCTCTGGCACCCAGTGCCCCCCGCCGCCAGGGGTGCTGCGCCACATATCGATGCGTACGCGCAGAAAAATCGCCGCGTGGTCCGAGGCGTTTTGGCTGTCGGTGATGGCAAAGCCCAGTGGCAGCTGCCCCGATGGGAAACGGCGCGTGTTGAAAATCGTCGCCTGTAACACATTCACGCGGTCGCGCCCCAACTCGGTTGGCGATACAAGCAAGTAGTCGTAGCGGTTGCGCAGCGCGCTGTTGGTGTCTACCACACGCCAAGTGCGTTTGCCGCCAAGCCCGTCCACTGGCATTGGGTCGCGGAATCGGGCAGACATCACAGTGCTAATGGGAGCGTACAGCCGCCCGTCGGGCAGAGGGGAGTTGATTGGGCGCACGGGGGTGAGGTCGGGGTCTTCGTTCTCGTTGAGATCGCCGCCTAACAGGTAGGCAGAGCGCGGGTTGCGAACCCGCCAGTTGCGCACTTGGTTGCGCGTGTTCTCGGCGTTGGTTTGGCGGCGCGCGCTGCTGCCGTCATCGCCCCCCGAATCAAAATGTGCGCCGAACACCCCCACTCCATTGGTGCCCGGCACATCAATCAGCCCGATGGTCAGCCCGCGCCCTGGCGCGCCAATACTCACATCGGTGATGGTGCGAAAGGGGTAGCGGCTGATAATCGCGTTGCTAACCCAGCCGTCGCCCAAGCGGTTCACATAGAGGTAGTAGTCGCGATTGCGTTGGGGGTTGGTTCCCAAATAACTAAGGTTGTCGCGGACAAACTGGTCGAGCGCGTTTTCTTGGGCAAGAGCGTTCCAGCTGGTGCGGGTGTCGCCCCCGACCTCCTGTAAGAGGATAATATCGGGGCGCAGGTAGTTGATGGTTTTTGCCACATAGGGGGCTTGGGCGCTGCGGGGGTCGTTTGCGCCTACGGCACGGGCGATGTTCCAACTCAGGATGCGCAGTTCGGTAGCGTCAGCGGCAGCAAGACACAGCCCTAACCCCAGCATTAAGGCAGTTCGGCGTATCCCTTTCATGCTAATACTTCCCTACTCGCAAGAAATGGCGGAGCGGGTGGGATTCGAACCCACGAGACCCCTCATCGGAGCCTACACGATTTCCAGTCGTGTCCCTTCAGCCACTCGGGCACCGCTCCGCGCCCTTAAGATTATACCTCGCGTCGCTGGCGTAGGTATAATTGCCAAAACGGTAGGCGGTCTGCAGCGTTAGACTTCTACGGAGGGAAGCCTTGCGGAAAGAGGGCATATTAGGATGGCTGCAGCAGGCGCCACCGCGCCGCTGGCGAGAGTTTGTGCGGGCAGTGTTCACCGATATACTCTTGCTTTCAGGGGCGCTGGTGCTCAGCGTGGGGTTGGTACGCGATTTTCGCTACACGGCGCAGGATGTCACGCTGCTTCAGTGGCTTAGCCCTATGGTATCCCTAGCGGGCGTGGCTATCTTGTTTGGGTTTGGACTGTATCGCGTCCACAGTCGCTATGCTGGTATCACCGAGTTGTTCAATCTGCTCAAGGCAGGGGCTGGTCTCAGTGTGCTTGTCTTGGTAGGTCTGCTGGCGTTTGCGCATTACACGCGGCGTCCGTTTTCACTGGCGGAATGGGTGCTGTTTGGATTTCTTGCTACGCTTGGTGTTTCTATGCCCCGCCTGTGGCGTCGGTTATATGACTGGTATGTGGCATATGCGCAGCATCAACTGCCACAGCGACGCGCGCTCATCGTTGGAGGGGGCGACACAGGCGAGATCGTGATGCGCGAAACGCGGCGCAACCCCCAGACGAGATTGCGGGTCGTGGGCTTCGTGGATGATGACCCTCACAAACGCTCGCTGCGCATTCACGGCTACCCCTGCTTAGGCACGATTGAGGATATTCCTCGCCTTGTGGCAGAGTATGGCATCCACGACGTCATCATCGCCATTTCCACAGCCGATGGTGAGCTGATTCGGCGAATTCACAACCTCTGCCGTACAACACCAGCGCGCGTGCAAATTGTGCCTCCGCTCCATCCCCTCGGCGACGGCGAGTTCCATCTCGGTCGTATTCGCGAGATCAACATTGAAGATCTGCTGCGCCGCGCCCCTGTGAAAATTGACCTTCGTCCTGTGGCTGAGCTGGTCGCTGGCGAGCGTGTACTGATCACAGGCGCAGGTGGCTCCATCGGTGGCGAACTGGCACGCCAAATTGCAGGATTTGGTCCTGCAAGCCTCATTTTGCTTGGCAAAGGGGAAAACAGCATCTACCAAATAGAACAAGAACTGATTACCCAGATGCATTACAAGCCAGAGTGTGTGATTGCCGATGTGCGTGATAGCGCGCGGATTGACATGATTTTCCGCCACGAGCAGCCCACTTTGGTGTTCCACGCCGCCGCTCACAAACATGTGCCGCTAATGGAAGCGAACCTTACCGAAGCCATCAAAAACAATGTGCTGGGCACTTGGGTTGTGGCGGAAGCCGCTCATCGGCATGGCGTGCAGCGATTCGTTTACATTTCCACCGACAAAGCGGTCAACCCTGTAAGCGTGATGGGCGCGACCAAGCGCGTCGGCGAGATGATTGTCAGCGCGCTCGCGCGCCGCAGCAACACCCAGTTCGCAATTGTGCGCTTTGGCAATGTGTTGGGGAGCCGAGGCAGCCTCATCCCCACTCTGCAAGCGCAAATTGAGCAAGGCGGTCCTGTGCGCCTCACGCATCCCGATATGCAGCGTTACTTTATGAGCATCAACGAAGCAGTTCACCTTATCTTGCACGCCAGCGCGTTCCCTAGCCGCGGCGACATCTACATTCTGGATATGGGCGAACCAATCCGCATCGTTGATATGGCGCACGATCTCATTCGTCTATACGGACTGGTACCTGGTCAGGATATCCAAATTGTGTACACCGGCGTCCGCCCAGGCGAGAAACTCCACGAACAGCTGTGGTACGATGAGGAGTCGCTTGAGAAAACTCCCCATCCCAAAATCCAGCGCGTCTGCTCAAGTATGTCGCCCGACTGGGATTGGTTGCAAGCCCGCCTGGAGACCCTGCTGGAGCTTTGTGAAAAGGAGCGTGCAGAAGAGGCACGCGCAATGCTGATGCAACTGGCAACAGGCAAACTGGAGGCACAAATCACTTGGCGACAAAAAGCGCACCATTCCTAAGGCTGTGGGTGGCTATCGGTACATCAGCACTGGTGGGGCTTGGCGGGGCACAGCACTGGATTGCCCGTGATGACCCCCTCTACGACTACTTAGCGCACCTTGCGCCCACGCCAACCACGCTCAGCCGCCACTTACTCAGCCGTGAGGAACTCCAACGCCTGCTTCCCACCAACGAGCAGCCGCTGGCTGAGCTGGCTCGCTGGAAGCTCGGCGTTTCGCCAAACGTCCCCAGCAGTTCAGTGGTATTGGTGCAGCTACGCCAGTTTGGCTATCCTGAAGGCAGCGATTGGCGCACGGCTACAGGCGACTACCGTGTCGTTGGTGCATGGAGCCTCACCCCTCAAGCCCTGCTGGAAGTGGTCTGGAGTGATGCCCGACGCCGTACAGATCCACGATTTGGCACCGTGCCCTACGCAACCCTCACCCTGCGCACAGGCGAGTGGCGCTGGCAAGCAGGCTACGGCACACTGCGCTGGGCGGGCGGCTACAGCGGCGGGCTGCTGGTCAACGACGAGATGCCCGCGGTGCCCTATCTTCGTGTGCAGTTCCCGCTGCGCTTGCCACTGCTGGGCACTTGGCAGTTTGAGCAGTTTCTAAGCCAGTTCGAGCAAGATGGGCAAGCCACCTGGTGGGGCGCACGCCGATTCGAACGCGACTTCGGAACGCGCTGGACGGTCGCCCTAGCAGAGGCGTTCAAAGCCCTCGAGCTTCCTACAGGGGCGGTAAGCCAACTGGTACCCTACTATCTCTACCAAAAGTGGTATACCGACGCCTCGCGCGGCTCGGGCTGGTTCAACTACCTTGCAGAAGTGGGCATTCTCTACAAACTCAACGTCCAAGACCGCGTCTACCTGTTCTGGCTGATTGACGATATGCGTGCGCCCACTGCCTTCGGCGGCGTCTCCGCCACGCCGCGCAAGGTCGCAACACTGATAGGGGCACGGCTCCATCCCGCGCCCAACACACGACTGATTGTGGAACTCGTGCGCTCTGACGGCACGCGCACGGGGGGCGTCTACGATGCTTCGGGACACGCCCCGCGCTACGCCTACTACTACAAAGGCTTGCCAATGGGGCACCCCATCGGCGCTAATCGCATCGGCTTATATGCTCACGCGGAACACCAAACAGGACGGTGGCTCTACACGATAGACTACACTACGCTTCGGCGATTTCACTCGTACCGCCCCGGCGCACGCGGATATCAACTGGAAGCGGCTCTCGGCTATCAAATGAACGAGCGCAGCCTCGTCACCCTACACTATCGTAGTTCATACCTGCGCGATGCGGGCGCACCAGACACCCGGGCGGGCTGGTTCCTCCAGCTAACGGCGCAGTTCTAATCCTTGGGGTAGGCTGCACCCTCGCCTGCGCGTTGGGGGCATAGGCAAGCTCGCAAAACCGACTCTGCCTCAAGCAGCAACGCCGCTTACGAAATCCATCGCTCAAACGCCTCCTCCAACAGGGTCAACTGCTTGCCGTCCCATTTCCACAAGTGCCTACAGCCACGAGCAAAAAGATTTCCCAAGACTGTCTCGTCGTAGTGAAACCAGTACTGTTCGCCTTCGCGCAGCGGATACTTCGAAACAAGCTTGCTCCCAAACCGCGCTGCATCGCCAGGCTCGAAAAACGAAAGCAGTTCCACATGATGCCTGAAAAGCTCATCCTTAATCGGGAACCGTTCAAACTCCTCGTGCAGTCCGTACACGACGCGCGGATGCTCTTCGCCCAGTATCTGCTGGGCAGCGACCAAGCCGGGCATGGAGGTGCGGAAACAGATGAGCGGTTGGGTCACCTCGCGCGCGAACATCTGTTCTAACACAGCGCGTTGCTGAAGCAACCCTGGTCCCCAGTCTTGCAGCCACTGAATGAGATGCCCACCTAAAATCCAATACTGCGCTTCTTCCAGCGGACTGAGCGTTTCGCGCGTGGGTATGGGGCGTGCTTCTCGACAGCGGCGTAAATACTCGCGGAGCTGCTGCTCATAGGTTTCGCGCATGACATCCATACAAGTACCCCCAGAACGTGGACAATGATACCTGCTCCACACAGTTTTAGTGGCGGTGTTTTGCAAAGCCCAACGCGTTTCCAGCGAGGTTCGTTTTGTTCCCAAAGCGTATGTAGGGAGCATCGCTAACGAAGCCGACCTGCATCGGCTTAGACCATTATCACTTGCGCCGCCCGCCCTGCTGCATCAGGGGTAGCCCCTGCGGCAACGTCTAAGCAAGTGGTTCTGTGAGGCGCACTTTCCCAGTTGTACTTGCTTGGGGGTTCGTGCTACAATATCAGGCGTGTGGAGCGTTCGCGCGTGGCTGGTGATGCTGTCGCTGCTGGCGTCGTCGGTGGCGGCAGGAGTTGTGGCGCTTCAGCGCTTGCGTGTGGAGCAAGCAAACCGCGCTGTTGAGCTGGTGTTAGATTATTCGGATGTGGCGCAGTGGGCAAGCGCGGAAGGGCGCACGGTTGCCCAGTGGTTGCGCCGCATAGACACGCCCCTCAGCGTTGCCCTGACGGAAGGCACTTTGGCAGATTGGGGCACGCCGCTCAGCACGCCATCGCCTGCCTATCTGCTGGAGGAAACGCGCTTTCAGCAAGCCAAGCGGATGCTTGCGCTCAAGGCACGAGTGGCGCTGCAGCCGCCTGAAACGCCTCCGTATGTGGAGGTGCGCTCGGAACGCGGCGCACGCTTCTGGGTGGAGGGCGATCCGCAAACAATCGCGCAGTTAGGGTTGGGGCTGGATCCGATTCAGATTGCTCAAGTGCGCGCCGGGGGTAAGCCAATCGTGGCGCGACTGTTCAATCCGCAGGGGGTTTCGCCGCTGGCGTTGCGAGGCAGCTTGATGCTGGTGCGCGAGCAGGGCGCGTCATTAGTGATTTTCGCGGGCGACCAAGTGCTGGGCTATCGGCGTGGTGTGGTAGCCACGGCGCAAACAATGCAGGCGAACGCGTTGCGCTTCGGTGCCATAGAGTTCGCCAAGCAGATGGGCGCCAGCGAGCTGATGCAGCGAATGCCCACCAACACCGTGCGCGTACACAGCATTAGCGCTGCCGATGCGCTTACCTTGTCGCCACAGGAGATTGTGGAACGCCTGGAGCGTGCCGCGCAGGAGCGCAATATCCGCGTGCTCTATCTACGCGTCGCAGGGGCTGATACGGTGCTCCTGCGCGAGATCCTCAAGCAGTTGGGCGAGCGCTTGGCGCGGATTGGTTATCCGTTGCGCGAGGGGGGGGCACGCCCCTTCGCCCCCTTGCAGCCTCCGCTGGCGCTGTTTCCCCTGATGGGGCTTGGCGTGGGCGTGCTCATCGGCTGGGTGGTGAGCCAGTTCAGCACCTTGCGCGCCTACGGAACGGTCACAACGCTGGCGATGGGTGTGCTGCTGGCGTTGCTGTGTCTCCACCCAACGGGGCGCAAGTTAGTCGCGCTGGCGGCGGCGCTCGCATTTCCAACGGTGGGGCTGGTGGCGCTAGTCGCTCTGCGAACCGCGCCACTGCTTGGCTTACTGGTAATGCCCTTTGCATGGAGCCTGCTGGGCGCACTGCACATTGTGGGGCTGCTGGGCGAAACACCCTACCTTATCAAAGCGGAGCAGTTTGTGGGCGTAAAGGTGGCGCACGCGCTGCCCTTACTGATAGTGTTGGCGGTTTATGCAGCGTATGGGGCGGGGCGGTGGGATTTTTGGCGCGCATGGTTGGCACGCCCTGTGCTTTGGGGGCAGATCGCGCTGGCGTTAGTGATTTTGGCGGCGGTGGGGCTCATGCTCATCCGCACCGGCAACGAAGCGCCCAGCGCCGTGCCCGAGTGGGAGCTGCGCCTGCGTGCTCTGCTGGAACGCGTGATGGACGTACGCCCCCGCACCAAAGAGTTCCTAATTGGGCATCCTGCGCTGGTGCTGGCAGTAGGCATGCTGGCTTCGGGGCGCATCGCATGGCTGCCGCTGATGATGTTTTTGGCGACGATTGGGCAAGTCTCTATCGTGAACACTTTTTGCCACTTGCACAGCCCACTAGTGGTTTCGCTGCAGCGGGTGGGCTGGGGCATCGCAATCGGAGTCGGGTTGGGCTTGGGGCTGTTGTGGTTGTGGCGGTGGCTGGAGGCGCACCCTGCAACCGCTGGGCCCCGTTCACAGCCCGTTCGCCACGCGGAGCCGTAGCGCGGCTTTGGCGCGCGTGCCCAAACGCGTGGTAATCTCGTGGGGCGTGGTGTCTAACCACTGCGCCAGCATCTCCACGCGCACTTCGGCCGCCCCGTCGCGCCCAATCAGCGTCGCCACATCGCCCACGCGCACCGCAGGCACCTCCGTGACATCAATCATTATCATATCCATCGCAACGCGCCCGATTTGAGGCACCAGCTGCCCGTGCAGGGCGACCTGCGCGCGGTTGGTGAGCCCAATCGGGTAACCATCGGCGTAGCCCACGCCAAGGGTTGCCACGCGCGTGGGGCGCGTCGCGCGAAAGCGCGCCCCGTAACTCACGCCCCGACCTGCAGGAATCGTGCGTACGGAAATCACCCGCGCACGCCAGCTCAACACAGGGCGCAACCGCAGCGCCAACGGGTGGGTCCGCAACTCCACAGGCGCAATACCATACAGCAGCAGCCCGCAGCGCACCGCATCCAGCAGACTCTCGGGCAACTGCAGTAGCCCTGCGCTCGCCGCTGCATGCAGCGGCACCGACGGAAAGCCCGCCGCCCGCAAGCGTGCCACCAACTCCAAAAACAGCTGCAACTGCGCCCGCGTCAACTCAAGGTCGCTGTCGGCACAGGCAAAGTGCGTGAACACGCTCTGCCACACCACAGGCGCCTCGGCGCACAACAGGGCAGCAAACGCCTCTACCTGCTCTGGGGGCAGCCCCAAACGGCTCATGCCTGTGTCTAACTCCAGGTGCACGGGCAACGCGCGCCCCACCTGCTGCGCCACCGCACACGCCTGCTGATACCCCACCCCCGAATCGACCACCCCCTCAATGCCATATTCGGCAGCGGTGCGCCACTCCTCAAAGCTGTGGGGCGGGTAAAGCGCCAAAATCCGAAACGGCGTGCCCTGCAACGCCTCCCGCAGCTCAATCGCCTCATCCAAACTCGCCACCACAAAGTGGTTCACGCCCGCCTGCAGCAAGGCCCGCGCTACGGTGATTGCCCCGTGCCCATACGCATCGGCCTTCACCACCGCCCACAGCGTGCGCCCGCCACCAATAAACCGCTGAACCACCTGCGCGTTGTGTTGAAGCGCGTCTAAATTCAGCTCCAGCCAGTTGGTCGCATGTTGCACAAGCGTATTGTACCAAATGCCCCCTAAAGAGCCGCGCCTCCGCTGCCGATAATAGGCACAGCAAATTTGCAGAGTTTGTGCCCAACAAGGGGGTCGATGGAATGAGCCTGAGGATCAACACCAACATCCAGTCGCAGAACGCGCTGCGGAATGTGAGCATGACTTCGGAGATGATGGGGCGCACGATGGAGCGCTTGGCGTCGGGGCTGCGCGTCAACCGCGCCGCCGATGACCCCGCAGGGCTTATCATCTCCGAAAACTTGCGCGCCCAAATCACAGGCTTGCAGCAAGCTATCAACAACGCGCAAGACGCCGTGAACATGATCAAAACCGCAGAGGCGGCGCTGGATGAGGTGCACAACGCTTTGCGCACCATGCGCCAACTCGTGTTGCACGCCGCCAACACTGGCGTCAACGACTACGCCGCGCTTCAAGCCGACCAGACCCAAATCCGCGCCCTGATTGATAGCATCAACCGCATCGCCGAACAAACCTCGTTCGGCACCAAAAAGCTGTTAGACGGCACCTCGGGCATTAGCGCGGCCGTCACAAATCCCTCGCGCATTTCGGGCATCTTTTTCGGCGGGCTGTTCAACAACTTCGCCACCGCCAGCGGCGCCGTTACCTTAGAAGTGCTCACCGCAGCCACCCGCGCCACCGTCCCCAACGCCAACCTGCGCCAGCTGCCCGCCAACACCACCCTCGCCAGCCTCATCGATGTGGGCGGTAGCGTCGTCATCAACGGCTACACCATCAATGTCTCCACCACTGAAACCGTGGGCAACCTCATCGATAAAATCAACGCCGTCTCGCACGTCACCGGCGTGGTGGCTAACTACAACGACCAAACGCGACGCATCGAGCTGCGCCACCGCGAATACGGCTCGCAGTTCCGCGTACAAATCAACGACACGTCGGGCGTCATCCTTGACACCGCGGTGGCGGACAGCGTGAGCGTGGCAGGCACTGACGCCGTCGCCCGCGTAATCGCCAACACAGTCAACGGCGTGCAAACCGCCCTCTTCACAGGCGGAGTGGCTACGGGCGACTCGGGCTTGCGTTTGCGCGACGGCTTCGGCAACGTGATTATGCTCACCGAAGCAGGCAACGACACCACCCTCGCCGCTGCCCAAGTGGCGGTCGTCTCCGCAGGCTTGCTGCAGTTCCAAGTAGGGGCAAACGCTGGGCAATTTGTGCGCTTCTCGCTGATGGATGTCCACGCCTCCAAACTCGGCACCACCGTCATTCCCGGGCAAAGCTTAGCCACCATTGATATCACGCGCCCCAACTCCACCGACGATGCGCTGCGTATCATTGACGCCGCCATCGCCGAAATCTCCAAGCTGCGCGGCGACATGGGCGCGTTCCAACGCTATGTGTTAGAAAGCAACATCCGCTCGCTCAACGTCGCCCGCGAAAATGTGATGGCTAGCGAATCGACCATTCGCGACGCCGATTTCGCCGTGGAAATCTCCAACTTCACCAAGCAGCAAATTCTAATGCAATCGGGCATGGCGGTGCTGGCACAAGCCAACGCCTCGCCGCAAACCGTGCTGCAACTGCTGCAGCGGCTCTAATCGCATCAGCCGCCGTTTTTGAGCCTTTTGCTCCGCTCCGTTCGTGCCGTGGCGGAGCCGTTTGCCAGTGGCGTCTCGCCTCGCCCTTATGGCTTCGCCACCGCGCTCACAATGTCGCTCCAGTCGCCGATGGGCTGGTTGTCGCGATC
>JAUQOS010000041.1 GCA_030550775.1 Armatimonadota bacterium | reverse complement strand
TTTTTTTTTACGCCACGCGCCCACCAACCAACTCCAAGGACGCTCCACCAACGCCGTGTACGCCTTCAGAGTATGCGGAGTTCTCTTATCAGTGCAGCACTCTTCCCTGCTGAGGTTAGGGCGCGTTTGCTTGGGGTTGAGCGCGGCAGCTGGCACAAAGCATGAAAAAATGCCCTTTTGGGCGCGTTGCTAATCAGCCATTCATTCAGCCCTCGCACGGGCATGTTCCAAAAGCGTGTGGGCTTTCGCCAGCACTTCCTCGACAGTAATCCACTGCAAGCATTCTTTGCGGATGCAGCGGTCAGGCGGGCACGCTGTGCAAAGGAGGCGTTTGTCCAGCACATTGGCGCGTTGCCCGTAGGGACCCGTGCGTTCAGGACGCGTGGGTCCGTACAGCCCCACCACAGGCACGCGGAAGGCGGCGGCGATGTGTGCAGTGCCCGTATCGCCGCAGATGTGTACCGCAGAACGCTCCACCACCGCCATCGCCTCTTTGAGGTTGGTACGCCCGATGAGACTGCGCAGGGGGCGTTTCTTTAGGGTACGCAGCCCGTCTTCCAAAGGCTTGTCGCCCGGTCCGCCGATGAACACCACAGGCACACCCCACTCCGCCTCCATGCGGTCGGAAAGCTCGGCGAATTTGTCCAGACTCCAGCGCTTCCACTCTCTGCCCGCGGAGGGGTTGATGCTGATGAGTGGTTTGCCGTCCGCACCTAACTGTGCCAGCTTGTACGCTGCTTGCTGCCGTGTCGTGTCGGGCACAAAAAGCGGGAACTCTACAGGCGGCTCGGGCAAGTGGGCATCATCAGGCGAGGTGTACAGGTCGGGAAACTCGCCTGAGGCGCCCAGCCAGCGCGCAGCGTCCAGATATTGCTGCACCACATGCCGGTCAGAGCGCTCGGGGATGGGCATGCGACGCAACAGCAGGGGGGTTAGCTCGCGCATGCGGTGCGCCCCGTAGCGAACAGGAATGCCTCCTAGCACGCCCCATATCGCGCTTTTGAGCAGCCCCTGCAAGTCTATCGCCACTTGGTAGCGTTCCGCCCGCAACTCGCGCGAAAGCTGCGCAACAATTTGCCATGCCGAGCGTCCAAAAGGGCGGGTGCGCAATGCTTTATGCGGAATGATATGGAGCCGATCCACGCGCGGGGAACCTTCGAGCACGCCCGCGTGTCTATCTTCAGCAATCCAGCCGATGCGCAGGTGCGGAAAGGAGCGTTTGAGCGCGGCAGCAACGGGCGATGCATGCACAATGTCGCCCATCGATGAAACCTTGAGGATAAGTACGCGCTCAATTTGTGTGAGGTCAATAGGACGCATCGGGGTAGGGATTTCGCGATCGCCCGCAACTTTCCTACCTGCGCAAACATCGCGCTGTGAAATTTCGGTAAGGAGTGTGGAATACACCCCATGCGGGCGGCGAAATCTCAGGGAACGAGGTGAAACCTATGAGCCAACGGAAGTGGCAAGACCGCAAGCCGGTTCGGTTAACCAAGCGCGAGATTGAGGTGCTGAGCCTGATTGCGCAGGGACGCTCCTCACAGGAAGTGGCTGACGCGCTGTTTGTCAGCAAGCGCACGGTCGACTTCCACCTTGCCAACATCTATGAGAAACTGAATGTGAACAACCGCGTGAAGGCGTTCCGACGCGCGGCACAGATGGGCTTGATTCCTCTGGAGACCTTCTTCAACGAGCAAGCAGACTAATCGGCGGGCGCTGTTCACGCGCACGCGGTAGGGGCATGTACATAACCTGCCCCTACCGCGCTTACACTTTAGGCACCTTTGTCGTTTTTGAGCAGCTCAATCAGCTCAGGCACCACTTGATACAGGTCAGCCACCAGCCCGTAGTCTGCCACTTGAAAGATGGGGGCTTCGGGGTCGGTGTTGATGGCGACGATGACTTTAGAGTCTTTCATACCCGCCAGGTGCTGCACCGAGCCAGAGACCGCCACCGCGATGTAGAGTTCAGGCGCGACCGTTTTGCCTGTTTGCCCCACTTGGAGTTCGTTGGGGGCGATGCCCGCATCGACGGCAGCGCGAGTGGCGCCCACGGCACCGCCCAACACATCTGCCAGCCCGCCGATGTATTTCTCAAAGGTTTCGGGATCTTTCAGCGGGCGACCACCAGAAACTACCACACGCGCTTGCGTGAGGTCAGGGCGACCACCGCTGCTACCCTGCAGGCTAATCCACTCAGAGCGCGTGGGAACTTCGGCGGGAGCTTCCACAGCCTGCACAGGCGACTGGCTGGCTTTCGGCTCGGGTTTCCCCCACGCAGGTCCACGCACGGTCATCACAACGGGGGTGCCCTCCACTTCAAAGGTGCCGATTAGGTTCGCCGAATAGATGGGGCGTTTGGCGACCAACTTACCGTTCGCCGACTCGAAGGTAATAATGTCACTCAGCATCGGGGCGTCGAGCAGCCCAGCCGCGCGCGCCAGCACATCGCGACTGAAAGTGCTGGTGGTGGCGACAATGGCATCCACGCCCAGTTGTTGAGCGTAATGGGCTATCACGGGCGCATACCGCTCCGCCAGCGGCTTGGCTAACGCGGGGTGGTTGACTGTCAGCACTGCCTGCGCGCCGTAGTTGGTCAGCATTTCAACGCCTTGCAGGTTGTTGCCGATTGCCAGAATCGTGAAGTTGTCCGGGGCTTTCTGCTGCGCGAACGCGATGGCAGGCAGTGTCTTCTCCGAAACGCGCTCGCCGTTGGTTTCAGCAACCACTAAAACTCTCATCGCTTCACCTCCTCGTTAGATAACGCGCGCCTCTTCGCGCAGTAGGCGTACCAGTTCGCGTACATCGCTGACGCGCTTGCCTGCTTTGCGTGCGGGGGGCGACTCCACATGCGTGAGGCGCACGCGCGCCTGGGGCGACACGCCCAGTTGCTCAGGCGTGATGGTCTCCAGCGGTTTGCTGCGGGCGCGCACGATGCCTGTCAGCGCCACATAGCGCGGCTGGTTCAGGCGCAGGTCTGCTGTGATAATCGCAGGCAACGGCACGCGAATGGTCTCAATACCGTTGTCGGTTTCGCGTTCCACTAGCGCGCTGCCGTTTTCAACCGTAATCTTCGAGGCAAAAGTGGCTTGGGGCAAGTTCAGGCGCGCGGCCAGCATCTGTCCGACTTGGTTCTCGTCCATATCAATTGCTTGTTTGCCCATCAGCATCAGTTGGGGCTGTTCACGCTGAAACACCGCCGCCAAAATCTTGGCGATGCTGGGGGCATCCAGCAAGGCGTCGGTTTGCACCAAAATGGCGCGGTCTGCGCCCATCGCCAGCGCGGTTCGCAACTGCTCTTGACATTCCGCCCCGCCGATGGAGACAGCCACTACTTCGGTTGCCTTGCCCGCCTCCTTCAGGCGAATCGCTTCCTCCAGCGCAATCTCATCAAAGGGGTTGACCGCCATTTGCAGTCCGTCGCGGTTGATATCCGTGCCCGCCGCATTAGGGGTAATCTTGGCGTATGGATCGGGCACACGCTTGACCGATACCAGAATCTTCATCGATGGCTCGCCTCCTTCGAGAACTGATTATACCTGTTAGGCGGGGCGATTTTTCGAACAGCGAGTCAAAAACGCACCAAAGTCCACGCCTTGTAAAGCATCATCGCCAGCATCATCAAGGCGAAAGTCCAACGCACTTGCTTGCCGCCCAAGCGCAGGCTGGTGAAGCGCGCGCCCCAATACGAACCGAACGCGCCCATTAGGATAGCCGCAAGCAGTGCGCCCCACTCCAGTTGCGCATGGGGCAGGTGCGTCCAAAACGCCGTTGCCGATTGCGCCGTCACCACGACGGCGTTGGTGCCTGCAGCGCGTTTGGGCTCCATGCCCAGCGCAATCAGCGTGGGTACCAGCAAAAACCCTACCCCCACCCCCAGCATTGTGCTGTAAATAGCAATCGGCACAGTCAGCAGCAAGGCGATGCCCAACGGCACTTCGCCGCGCTTCTCCACATAGCGCGGATGCACCATTCGGTAGAGCAGGTAGCTGACGCTGACGAAGTAGAGCACCCATAGCAGCGTTGGATTGACTCGCTGTGCTAGCCAAACGCCCGCAGGTGCTGTCAGCGCTGCCACCACCGCCATCCGCCACGCATATCCCCAAAGCACGAACCCTGACCGCGCAAACCCCAACGCCGCCAACAGCCCCGTTACGCCCCCTAACGCGATGCTCATCGGCTGCACTTGACGCGTCAAGTCAGGATAAAACAAGCTGAGGTACGGCACCGATGCCAACGCCACGCCAAACCCCAGCATCCCCGAAAAGAACGCCAGTACGGTAATCCCGAGTGCAATCAACCCAATCCGAACTTCCATACGGGCACCGCAGAATATACCTTGCCTACGAGTATGGAATAACCCCCCTGACGATGAACTACGGCGGTGCGACTGGCTTTGCGGGCATCGCGGAGCTGTTTGTGCAGATGGGGCTAATCACCGAAGAGCAGCTCCACGAAGCGCTGCGCAAGCAGCAGGAGGGCGTGCCCCTGCCGATTGAACACCTGCTGGTGCAGCTTGGGCACATCACTGAAAAAGACCGCGTGCGCGTGTTGGGGCACCATTGGGGCATCGCGTTTGTTGACCTTGCCGAAACGCCTCCCGACCCGCAACTGGCGTCGCTGCTGCCCTACGAACTCGCCAAGCGCCACCGCGCTGTGCCTGTCACCAAAGAAAACGGCAAGCTTGTCGTCGCGCTGGCGGACCCGTTGGATATCTTCGCCATCGACGAAATCCGCCAGCACACCAAGCACGAAATCGAAGCCGTCATCGCCACCGAAGAAGATATTCAAAGCGCGCTCAAGCGGCTCTACCGCACTGACAACGCCGTCTCCGACACCGTCAAGGAGCTAATGCGCGACCTCGGCGAGACCGAGTTGCTCGTGGCGGAGGGGGCGGATGAAGAACTTTCAGCGGAGGAACTGCGCGAAATCGCCGAGGACGCGCCCGTGGTGCGTTTGGCGAACATGATTATCACTCAAGCCATCAACGACGGCGCCAGCGATATCCACATCGAACCCGCGCGTGACTGCATCAAAGTGCGTTACCGCATTGACGGTGTGATGGTCGATTCGATGGTTTTGCCGAAGCGCGTGCAAGCCTCGCTCACCTCGCGTTTCAAAATTCTTGCGGATATGGACATCGCCGAGAAGCGCGTGCCGCAAGATAACCGTATCAGCGCAACCATCGATGGCAAACAATACGATTTTCGCGTGTCCACCCTGCCCTGCATCTACGGCGAGAAAATCGTTATGCGCGTGCTGGATAAGTCCAGCGTGCGCGTGGGCTTGGAGAAGCTGGGCTTCCTGCCCGACACGCTCGCCAAGCTCGAAGAAGTCATCAGTCGCTCTTACGGCATCATTTTGGTGACAGGGCCCACTGGTTCGGGCAAGTCCACCACGCTTTACTCGATTTTGTCGCGACTCAACACAGGGCTGGTGAACATCATCACCGCTGAAGACCCTGTGGAGTATGAGTTGCCTGGCATCAATCAGGTGCAGGTGAACCCAAAGGCGGGGCTAACCTTCGCCAGCGCGCTGCGGGCGATGCTGCGTCAAGACCCTGACATTATCATGGTGGGCGAGATGCGCGACCGCGAAACCGCCACCATCGCCATCGAGGCTGCTATGACAGGGCACTTGGTGCTGTCTACCTTGCACACCAACGATTCCTCCAGCGCGCCCCCACGCTTGATCGAGATGGGCGTGGAACCGTTTATGATTGCATCCTCGTTGATTGCGGTATTGGCGCAGCGGTTAGTGCGCACCCTCTGCCCCCGCTGCAAGGAGCCGTATCAGCCCACCGAATCGGAGTTCACGCGCTACGGCTTCACCCCGCCGTCAAACCTTCACGAGCTGACAATCTATCGCGCCAAAGGATGCGAGCATTGCAAACACACTGGCTACAAGGGGCGCACGGGCATTCACGAGTTGTTGGTGATGTCGGATGCCATTCGCGATTTGGTGCTCAAGCACGCTGCTGCCCACGCGATTCAAAAGGTGGCAGTGGAGCAAGGGATGCGCTTGCTCAAAGACGACGCCTTAGAAAAAGTGCTGCTGGGGCGCACCAGCATTGAGGAAGTGGTGCGCGTCATCTACAGCGGCTAAGGAGGCACACCCATGACGACACAAACGCAAACGATTGTCGGCAAAGTCAAGGAGTTGGCGGTGCTCCCCCAAGTGGTGCATCAGATTATCCATTTGACCAACAACCCAAACGCAAATGTGCGCGACTTGGAGCGGCTGATAAGCATTGATCAAGGCATGTCCACGCGCGTGCTCAACACGGTCAACTCGGCGTATTACGGCTTCTCACGCAAGATCGCCTCAGTGAAAGACGCCGTGATGCTGTTGGGCTTCAAAACGGTGCGCAACTTGGCGATGACGGTCAGCGTGTTTGACATGTTCGTGGGCAAGACCGACCGTCAGAATTTGCGGCGGGGCAAATGGTGGCGTCACGCGATAGATGCCGCGTTATGCGCCCGTTTGGTGGCTTCGCAGGTGGACGGTGTGTCGCCGGATGAGGCATACACGGCGGGGCTGCTGCATGATATCGGCAAGCCCTTGCTAGACCGGTATGGCGATGCCCCCTATGAGCAGGTAGAAGCGCTGACGGCGAAGGGCGTGCCCGAGCTGGATGCCGAACGGCACGTGTACCACTGCGACCACGCCGAGGTTGGGCGTGCCGTGAGCCAGCATTGGGGGTTCCCCGAAAAGCTGGTGGAGGCGATTGGCGACCACCACGCAGAAATACCACGCGCATGGCATGACCCCCAGCTCGTGGGCGTCGTGATTTTAGCGAACTACATCGCCCACTTCTTGCGCCAACCCGAAGTGCCCGATGATTGGTGGTTCTACCTGCCTAGTTGGCTTATAGATCTTCTGCACCTAACGCCTCAACAGCTGCAGTCGCTTTATTTGGGCTGCGAAGCAGAGATCCAATCCTCGCCGATGGCAGCGCTGGGGCGCTAAGGAGGCGCTACCGTCGCGCGCCCACTCGCGACACATCAAACGGTTGGAACCCCATCTCGAAGGCGGGCGAATCGGGCTTGAGACGAAAGTCCCCCGTGGCGGGATTTTCAAAGCGCGGGTCGACAACCCGCGAGCGCGTGTCCTGCCCCTTCGCCTGCCACGCGGCGAAGTCGTCGTTACCGAAGCGGATCTCCGTCCCGTCCTCGCGCCAGTAGAGGTTGCTTTCAAAGCGGAGGTTGCCATCAATGCCGCCCACCAGCCACTGCGCGCCCCTGCCCAACACGATGTTGCGTTCAAAAGTGAAACGCAGATGTGCCTCAGGGCGCGACGCCTGCAGCTGATGGTCGCGTCCGTAGGCGAAAATGTTGTTGCGCACCACATTCTCGCGCCCGTAGTGCTGGTGGAACCCCCCGTGCGTGGTGCGATACACGAGATTATTCTCCGCCAGAATGCCTGTGCTGCCCTCGTCGAAGTAAATCCCCCAGCCCCCGTAGCGGTAGCCTGCGATATCGTGGAAAACATTGTTGCGAATAACGGTACCGTGCTGAATCCCAAGCGTGTAAATCCCGCCCATATCGCTTAGGATTGGTCCGTCGCCGTCTGTGCGCACCCCGATGTGGTGCACATGGTTATACTCCACACGGTTGCCGCCCGCCAACGACTTGCCGTAGCCCCATGTCCAGCCGATAGAGATTGCTGTGTAGTAGAAATCGCTAATGGTGTTGTGGATGATGCGATTGCTATAGCTTTGACCGATCCAGATACCGATTGCACTGGCAAACAGTTTGCCGCCGTCGTGAATGATGCAGTCCTGCACTGTATTGCCGAAGGTTTGCTCGTGGGGATCCTCCTTGATGGTCGGCTCGCCGATTTTGATGCCGCCCGCTCCCAAGTCGCGGAGTAAGCATTTCTCGATGCGGTTATATTGGCAGCCGCGCCCCAGCTCAATCGCGTAGGTGCCGATTTGCTCAATGGTGCAATCGATGAGGGCGCAGCGGCGCGCGCCTTCGGCATAGATGGCGGCAGGCACGCCAAACGCCGCTTGCACAAAGCCACCCGTTTCCATTTCAGCGGGCAGTGCCCACTCTGTATGGCGAAACGTTAGCCCTATCAGCTGAACACCTTCCACATACTGCCCTGCTTCTGGCTTGCCGACGAGGCGCACCAGCTGCGCAAGCGCGGGCACCACCGCCTGCAAGGTGTCAAGCCGCTCGTTGGGACGCGGTAGGTAGTATAGCTTGCCTTCGGCTTGGTTTAGATACCACTCGCCTGGCATATCCAGCGCCTCGGGCAGGTTCTCCAAGTAGTACAGGTCGCCCTCTTGCAAGGCAAAAGTGCTGCGTTTCCCAAAGCTCAAGAGGCGTTCATTGGGGTCTACTGCCTTCAGCGGCAGCCGATTCTCCACCCAACGGTTGAACACCAGCGCTTCCCCATCTTCCAAGTGATGGAGCTGCGGCAGGTCGCCTGCGCGGTAGCGAAAGCGCGTGTGCCCCTGAAACCAATCGGGCGTGCGGTCAGGCAGCGACTCGACGGTCAAGTAGCCGTGGTTCGGATAGCGGGCGCGCACGGCGCGTGTGCCGTTCACAAACAGCTGGCGGAAGTAGAACGCGCCCGCGTGCACTTCGGGCAGCTCAGCAATCCAGACGGTTTTTCCTTGCCACTCGCCTTGCTGCCAACCGCAGATGGGGCGACCACCACTGATCACGGGCTTCTCGTCTGCGTAAGCGGTAATCGTCAAGCGATGCTGCGCCCGTTCGGTGTGTTCAGGCGTAATCACAAGAGGCTCAGTTAGGTAGTAGACTCCGCCTCGCAAGCGGATTTCGGTCGGCATCGGTTCGCCCTTTAGCACCAGTTGTAAAGCACGCTGTAAGGTTTGCACGGGACCATCCGTGCGGGCGCGGTTTGGCACAGCCAGCTTGCCCGACCACGCATCATTGCCATCGGGCGCCACATAGATAACGCGCTCTTGGGCTTCAGCCACCATCGCCATCGCCAGCGCAACTATTGCAATCCTCCATCGCATCGGTTAGGCTCCCACCACGCTTGGGTTCCATCGCACGCTTTTCGCAGCGGTTTTTTAATTCTGCCTCCTCCTGTGGGTTCCCCCTGCTGCGCGAGGGGAACCGAACATCCTATCGGTTCCCCCTACTTGTAGGGGGAACCTAAAGGAGGGGGTTCTGGAAAAAATGCAGTTGCCCACAAGCCTCCCCTGGCAAGGGTACATCGCTTGGGTTCCGCCGCGCGTTTCTTGCCGTAGATTTTCCAACTCCGCACCCTCCCGCGGGTTCCCCCTGCTGCGCGAGGGGAACCGAACATCCTATCGGTTCCCCCTACTTGTAGGGGGAACCTAAAGGAGGGGGTTCCGGAAAAATCTTGAAACGCCCAAGTAGCGGCACGGTCGTACTCAAGGCGGCAAGTGATCGGCTGCAACGCTGCTCCAGAGAGGTATAATCGGGCTATGTCTAACGAGGCGATTGCCCAGCAGCTGGAAGAGCTTGCCGACCTCAGCGATTTCATTGGCGACAGCCCATTCAAATCCCGCGCTTATCGGCAAGCGGCGCGCGTGCTGGAATCGCTGCAAACCCCGATCGAGACCATCGCCGAAGGGGGCAAACAAGCGTTAGAGAAAATTCCAGGCATCGGTGAGGCAATCGCCGAGAAAATCTTGGCGTACCTACAAACCGGCACCATTCCTAAGCGTGAGCAACTGCTCCAAACCGTACCGCGTGGTATCTTGGAAGTGATGGCGGTGCCCGGTATCGGCGCGAAAACCGCCCGCCAACTGTATGAGCAACTCGGCGTGCACGACTTGGAAAGCCTGCGCAGCGCCTTACTTAGTGGCGTGGTGGACAACCTGCCGAATTTCGGAGCGCAAAAACGCGAGCGGCTGCTTCATTTGATTGAACTCAAGCACAAATCACAGCGACGCACGCCACTGGGCTTTGCGCTCAATCGCGGGCGCGAACTGCTCCAAGTGATCGAGCAGCTAGAGGGCGTGGAGCGTGCGCTACTGGGCGGCTCCGTGCGCCGCATGCAGGAAGATGTGGGCGATTTGGACTACTTGGTCGCTTCTACTCAACCAGAGCGCGTGGTGCAGGCGTTTGTGCGCTTGCCAGTAATCAGCGCGGTTTATTCGCAAGGGGCGCGGCGTGCCCAAGCCTTCCTTAGCGACGGCGTGCAGGTAGATCTCAAAATCGTGCCTCCTGCGCACTGGGGCGCAGGCGTAAACTACATCACTGGCTCTAAGGCGCACTCGATCCGGCTGCGCCAACGCGCGTTAGAACGCGGGTTGAAACTCAACGAGTATGGTGTGTGGCGCGGCACCGAGTGCATCGCTGCCGAAACCGAAGAGGCGGTCTACGCCGCGCTGGGGCTGCCTTGGATACCCCCGCCACTGCGCGAGGACACAGGCGAAATCGAAGCCGCTGAGCGCGGGCAACTGCCCACGCTGGTGCAACTGAGCCAAGTGCGTGGCGACCTGCAAAGCCACTCCAACTGGTCAGACGGCCTCAACACGCTGGAGGAACTGGCAAAGGCAGCCCGTGCACTCGGCTATGAGTATTTAGCCATTACCGACCACGCCCATATGTTTGGGGGCGACCCAATAACGGCATTCGAGCAACGGCGGCGGGCGATAGAACAGCTCAATGAACAGCTGGGCGGGCGCCCCTACTTGATCAACGCGCTTGAGGTGAACATCTTAGAAGATGGCACGCTGCTGGCGCCTGAGCGCATGCTGCGCGTGGCGGAACTGGTGCTGGCAGGCTTGCATAGCGAACACGGGCAGCCACGCGAGCAGATGACCGAACGACTTATTCGCGCGTTGGAGCACCCCGCCGTGGACATTTTGGCACACCCCACAGGCAGACGCTACGGCAAACGCCCTGCCAACGAAGCCGATTGGGAGCGCGTGTTCGAGCGCGCACGCGAGCTGGGCAAAGCCGTTGAGATCAACGGCTACCCCACCCGCATGGACCCGCCCACGCCTATCGCCCGATTGCTGGTTCAATGCGGCGCGTGGATTAGCCTGGGCACCGACACCCACGCCGTGCGCGACCTGCACGCGATGGAGCTGGCAGTCGGCTTGGCACAGCGCGGCTGGGCAACCCCAGAGCGCGTGCTCAACACGCGCCCCTTGACCGAACTTCTAAACTGGCTGCGCGAACGGAGGCACCGATGATGCGCGTGTTCGTTGACCGCATCGAGACCACCGACACAGGCGAGCAGATCGCTGTGTTGTTAGTGCCCGTAGCGGAGGGCGACTACTTACGCTGGCTCTGCCCCCTGCACTGGCTGCCCCCAGATACGCGCGAGGGCAGTTGGCTGCGCGTGGAGTTTACCCCTGACCCCGACACGGGCGCACAAGTGCGCAGCGAAATCGAAGCGCTGCTCCGCGAGCTGCAAGAGGAATAAACCGCTACGACTCCCGTTCCCTATCCAGCCAAGCGACCAGTAGCGCAGTGAGCACCAACGCAACGGTCAACCCCGCCGCGATACCAATCCTTACCTCACGCGGCTGCTCAGCAAAGGTTGCGGCGATACCTGCCAACGGCAACAACACAATCAGCGCCAGCAGGCTCAAAGGCATCAGCCACTGGTAGAGATGATTGCCGTACAAGTACGCGCTGAGCGACGCACTGAGTGCGCCCACACTCCAGCCAGCGGCAGCGCGCTCGCCGAAAATAGCGGTCAGCGTCAGCGGCGCAACGGTTGCCCAAAAGCCCGCCAGCAGCGTGCGCCACACGGGGCCGCGTTCGCCGCGTAAGCTCCACCAGTGCGCCAGCGCCCCCAAGCCAACCAGCGCGATCAAAAACGCCAGCAGCGTAAAATAGAGATACAGATCGGCGCGCGGCGTGCGTAGCGGATAACTTAGCACAAATAGCCGAAAGCCCACCACACTGGTCAGCAGCAACGCGCCCACCGTATAGAGCGCGGCCTCGCGCGCCTCCGTGCGTGTGAACTCACGATGGCTCATCACCAGCGCGTAGAGCGCAACCATCAGCGCAGCCACCGCCAACCCGTACCCGCGTAGCGTGGCAAACGCCGATGCCAACAGCCCCACCCATACCAACAACGCATAGCGCGACCAAGGCTCACTGCCCGACAGTGCTCGCGCGAGTGTGGCTGCAATCAGTGTTTGCAGCACTAACATCAGCCAAGGCGCCTTGGAGCCTGCTAACTGATAACCTACCGCAGTAATCGTAAAGCCCCCAAACAACAGCACATGGCTGTACCACCAACCCTTTCTCGCTTGGCGCGCCAACAGCGTCGCCAGTCCAAACGCCGCAAGCCCCGCCCCCGCCAGACACACACCGAACCAGCGCGGCGTGCCCGCGTAAAGCGATAGCCCTGTCGCCCAACTAAGCGCGAGCGTGCTCAGCGCCACGCCCTCCAAAGAGCTCCACGCACGTCCCAACGGCAACCAGACAATCCCTGTCGCGATGCCGATACCCCACAACGCGGGCAACAAATCATTCGGGGCGAAAATGAGTGCCAGCACAGGCGCGCTCAGGGGCAGCAACGCGCCCAACCATTCATAGTGGAGCCGGCTGCCCACAAACGCGCCCGCAATCCATAGCCCCGACGCTGTGAGCACCCCCCATCCAAGTGCGCCGCCCGCCTGAAAATAGGGCGCTGGATCGGAAGGCAAAGTCAAACCGAAGGCAACTAATGCCAGCAACCACGCCAGCGGCAACGCGAAACTCGGAAACGCAACTACGCGTGCCCGAGCCATTAGCGCCGCCACCAATCCCGCCCCGAAACAGAGAGTGCCTACTGCCCACGCCGCCGCGCTCATCCTGTGCCTCCTTCCGTAGAGGTAGGCAAACCCCTTTCGGCATCCTGCCCCATGGTTTGACGATTGACTTATAGTTCGGTTTGTGTGTCTTCCAACAACGCTTGCCGAACCCCCTCCCTTAGGTTCCCCCCCCATGTAGGGGGGAACCTTATAGTTCGGTTTGTGTGTCTTCTAACAACGCTTGGCAGCAGTCAACCATTCGAATCGTGCCGATGAACTTGCCTTCGCCCTGCACGGGTAGCGCGTCCAAGCCGTATTGCAGCATCAGCGCGACCGCTTCCTCAATCGGCGCGTGCTCGCTCAGCACGGGTGGATCGGGGGTCATCCACTGCGTGATTGGCGTATCTTTGCGGGCGTGGGCATGGGCGCGGAACGGCGCGAGCTGAGGCAAAGGTACCTGCTGCGCTGCCACCTGCCACTCGGCGTACAGCACCTCGAACACCTGACGCTCGGTAATCAGCCCTACCACCGCACCGTCATCATTAAGTACAGGCAGCACGGTGGCTTTGTATAAGTCCAACTTATCCACCGCATCTTGCACAGTGGATTGCATTGTCAAGTAGGGCGCGTGGGTGTCTACAAACTCTAGGACGCGCATCGGTTCGCTCCTGACAATAGAAGGGTATTGGTGCTCACGAGCGCATCTCTACCACTTCGCGCACAATCGCCAGGGTTAGGTCTACACTCCGAGCTAGGTCGTCGATGAGCACGAACTCCTCATGCGTGTGGATTTTCTGGTGGGCAGTGCCGACCACGCAGCAAGGCAGCCCGCGCGCGATGAAGATGTTTGCGTCGGAGCCACCCCCTGTGGGGCGCATCGGCGCCTCCAAGCCCAGACGCTTCAGCGCCCGCCGCACCACCTGCACGGGTAAATCTTGCGCCGTGAGTTGGTAGCCTTCGTAATGACGCTCGATCTCAATAATTGCCTCGCCCCCGTACAGGTGCGCTGCGTGCTCGAACAGGGAAAGCATGTGCCCTATTTGCGCATCGAGCTTGGCACGGTCAAGGCTACGCGCTTCTGCTTCGATAAACACCTCAGGGCACACGATGTTGGTCGCCTGCCCGCCGTGAATGACGCCGATGTTGGCGGTGGTTTCGGGGTCGATGCGCCCCAGCCTCATCTGGCTGATTGCGTGGGCAGCGATCTGAATGGCGCTGATGCCCTTTTCAGGCTCCACGCCCGCATGCGCAGGTTTGCCAATCAGGTGCACCGCAAGGCGATCGTGATACGGCGTCTGCGTGATGATAGTGCCCACAGGGGGACCCGTGTCGTACACAAAGCCGAAGTCGCTGTCAACTAAAGAGAGGTCTAACGCGCGTGCACCTTTGAGACCAATCTCCTCGCACACGGTAAAGATAAGTTGGATTTGCCCGCGTGGTAAGTTGTTTTCCACAATGATACGGATGGCTTCCAAAATCGCGCTCATGCCTGCCTTGTCGTCCGCGCCCAGAATGCTGGTGCCGTCCGTGCGGATAATGCCGTCTTGTATGATGATTTTCACATCGGGGTTCGGTTCAACGGTATCGAAGTGGGCGTTGAAAAAGATTTTGGGTGCTCCTGAGATGTTGGCAGGCAAGGTGGCGACGAGGTTGTTGGCGTCGCCAGCAACGATGTCGGCAGCGTTATCCTCGCGCACTTCCAGCCCCAGCCCGCGCAAGAAGCCTTTCACATACTCCAGAATCGCCCGCTCCTGACGCGGCGGCGAGTTAATCTGGCATAGGGTCGTAAACAGCTCCACCAGACGGTCGTTCTGAACCGCGATTTCGGTCATAGCCTTCTAGTTCGTGCTGTTGGGCAGCCTTCCTGTCAGGGTTTCCAGCTCTTGGAGCAACGCTCCGATGGGTTTGCGAACCTCCAAGACAGCAATGCGCCCGCTGGGGTCAATCAGTATCTGGCGAGGGATCGAGTCGATCCGGAATGCTTGGGCAGCGGGTGCCATCCAGCCGCCCTTGCCTGCCCACATCACCTCGCCCAACGCATCCCAGCCGCGCTGTTGGAGAAACCCCAGCACGCCTCTGGCTTGCTCGTCAATGCTCACGAGGATAATCTGAAGGCGTTCGCGCTGCGCAGGCTCAAGTTGCGTCCATGCCTGATGCAGTTGCTCTAACGCGCGGTGGCACGGCGTACACCAAGTTGCCCAAAAATCGAGCAGCACGAACCGCCCGCGAAACTCTGAGAGGCGTCGCGTCTGCCCTGTGCGCAGGTCGGTCATTTCAATGTCGGGGGCAAGGTCGCCCTCCTGTAAGCGCGGCTGAACCACAATCTCTTGCTGCCCGTCGCCACGCACCAGTATAAACTCGGCAAGGCTTGGGTAGTCGCCTTGCGAGTAAACGAAGTAGCGTGGCGCGATGCTGGGGGTTTGGGGTGGTTGCGGCAGCTCGTAGAGGTTTTGCAACCGCAGGCGCCCTTGAGCGTCCGTGCGCCCTTGAGCAACTGTGATGGACTGCTCATAGTCAGGCAAATATAGAACTACCTGAAGGGGGTGATTGGCGACGGGGCTGCCATCGCGCTCAATGAAGCGCAGTGTGAGCTGGCGATTGCCCTTATAGCGGTCGGGGTCAAACGGCTCGTAGCGGAGCTGGAGGGTACGCGTTTCCGCAGGTCTAATTCGGAACTTGCGCTGGGCGGAGTAGTTGTTTTGTGGTGCATAGAGGGCAAGCCGCAGCTGCCACTCGCTGCTGGGAGCAAGGTTCTCCAGCCGAATCTCTTGCACGGGCTGGTCAAGGAAGACCGTGCGGAGAGCATAGATGCGCGCCTCTTCGGCGTCAGCGCGCCCAAGGATGAGCACTCGCTCGCGAGAGTCGCTCACAGGGTATTGGCTGATGTCCACGCGCACGACCAGCTCGCCGCTGCGCGGGAGGTCGAGCGCGAGGCGACGGCGAGCCAGCGCATCGGCGTCGATGAAGGCAAGGTAGCCCCACAGCCAATCTGGGCGATTGATGAGCAAGGCGAGCGGCGGTTGGACATCAGCGGGCAACCACACGCGGTAGCGCGTCGGCGTGAGACGCTCAACACCAAAGTTTGGCATCAGCCCAAAGACCAGCGTAGGAAGCCGTTCATAGCGGTCGCCTAAATGCGTTTCTTGATACAGCGGTGTTGGGCTTGTCACGCTCAGCTCGCCCGGTGGGCGCCCCCACAGTTCCAACAGCGGTAGAGGCTTGTTCAACACAGGTGCTGTGCCGAAATCGTCGGGAGGCGCGTGTACGGGGTATAGCTCCACCTCCAGCGGTTGGGCAGGAGCAAGGGCGATTGTGTGCTCCGCAGGGGCTGGATGAGTGATCGCGAGCAGGTGGGCGCGGTAGCCGGGTGCGCCTACCAGCAAGTACACGATGCCGCGACGCTCGCCATACCACACCTCACGCAAGGCAGGCTCGTGCGCCGCTGCCCAGCGCACGCTACAAACGCCTTCGGCGTCGGTAGACTGCCAAAATGGCTGGGTTGCAGGTAGCACCAGCAACTGACGATGGTCAACCAGCAGCCCACCCACGCGCGCTCCTGCAATCGGTTTGCCTTCGCTGTCCACCACGCGCAAGGTCAAGACCGCAGGCGGCAGCGGTTCCTGCCCCCACAGCAGCGGCAAACTCAGCAGAATCACCAGCCCCCATAGACCTCTCATCGCCTGCTCCCTCCTTGCAAATAGCGGTTCAGTTTTGTTCCAACATCCTCGCTGAGTGGATGACCACTCCACACAACTTTACCATCAGGGTCAATCAGGAACGCGGTAGGCACGCCTCTCACGCCATAGGCATCAGCAGCTCGCCCCTCGCTATCCCAAGTATGGCGTGCGAACTTATCCCAACCCTGCTTCCTAAGGTGTGGCATCACCACTTCGGGCGAATCATCTATGCTTACCGTCACGATTTCCAACTTACCGCGCCAGCGTGCCCCGTGTTTGTCGGTCGCTTCCTTGAGCGCTTGCATCGCAGTCTGACACGGAGCGCACCAAGTCGCCCAAAACTCTAAGTAGACCCACTTGCCCCGCAGCGACTGCAGGGTGAGCGGCTTGCCTGTCGTGAGATCTACCACGCGAATGTCGGGGGCAGGCTCGCCGATGCTAGGCGGCAATACAAGGTTGATTTGTTGCTGCCCATCACCTGCCTGCAGCGTAAAACTACTGCGTAGTGTGTCGTTGATGTAGACTAAGTAGTTTACATCTGGCTCTGTGCCCTGAGGTGTTTCGTAGAGGTTGGTCAAGCGCACCGTGCCGTTGGCGTCGAGCGTGCCTTGGGCGATAATAGCACGCTTGCCGCGCCGCCACAGGTTCAGCTCGACGCGATAGGGGGCGTTCGCCAGCGGTCTGCCACCGGCGCGCTGCACTCTAAGTGTCAATGCGCGATTGCCGCGGTAGCGCGCGAGGTCAAACGGCTCTGGGCGCAGCGCGAGAGCGACCGCTCCGCCCTCAGGCGCATCCAAACGCGCCTTGATGCGATCCACGGTCTCATACTCGCCTTTAGTGAGCCACGCAGACGCTTCCCAAGCGCCAGGAGCAAGGTCGGTGATCACCAGGTGCGGCTGGCGCGGAAAAACGATCGGTGTGGCTTCAAACATCCCTGAGTACCTCATCCAAAGGCTTTGAAGGCGTTCGTCGTTGGCAAACTCAGCTGGGGTTAGTTTGATGTAGGCTTGGGCAGCTTCGCGAGCCTCAGGCACTTGAAAATCCACCGTCAGCACGACGCGACTGGGTTTGGGAAGGCGCACCTCAACGACACCGGCTGCCAGCTCCTCGGAACTGATTGCGCGGTAGTAGCCGCGTATACGCTCGGGTGCGTTGATGAAGAGATAGATAGTTCCCTCAAGGTCTGCAGGGAGCGATACCCGGTACACACCGTCGCCTATCTCTTCAATGCCGTACCCCAAAAACAGCGGTGTGGCAATGCGCCTAGATTCTTGCGTGGGATTGCCCCGTAGGTCGCGTATGTCGTATAGAGAGGCAATCTGTGTGTGCACGATGGAGATGGGCGAGCCTTCGGCGTGCCCAATGAGGTACGGTTGTGCGGACTCCAGCTTCACGGGGCGGTCGTCCCAGTTACGGATACGCAGCTCCACTATACGGGCAGGCTGCAAGATAACGGTCGCCTCCCGAGGCAGCGCGCCCTCATGCTCTAACAACACGGGGCGATAACCAGGAGCGTAGATACGCACGGTCATCCTCAACGCGCGTTTGCCACGAACAATTGCGTCAGCGATCTGGCGATGCCGGGGTTGCCCATCGATGACACACAGCCCACGTGGGCTAACACGCTGCCAAGAAGGTTCTGTCAACTGTTCAATCACTTCCTCGCCTTGCAGGATTGCCGTTGCACTCACGCGCGCGTGTGGCACAGGGCGACCATCGGGGTCAACAATCCGCAAGGTAATCAGCGGCATATCTATGGCGACCTGCCCCCCACAGAACGCGAACACCGTTGCAAGCGCTCCAAAGGTTACCAAGCGACGCATCGCAGTTTCCCCTATCGCGAATTTTCTTGGGGTACGGCAGGAGTCCTGCTAATGGAGTTTGAACGCTCGACCAGCCGAATGTTCAGCCGTCAAGAGCCGTGCTTGTGCCAACGGAATCCCGCCCCCACGGGGTCTTCAGCCCACATAGGCAGGGTTTGCCTGCCTGAGAACGGCTTCAGCCGATTGGGGCGAGAGCAGCCCGCTTACTATTCAAACCTGATGAGTTCACCCCATAAACAGGCGCGACTTGCTGAGCTCCATCTGCATCGTCACGAGGCGGTGGTAGACCCCTTCGCGGGCCATTAGCTCGTCGTGCGTGCCCACTTCCACGATGCGCCCACGCTCCAGCACCACAATCCGGTCGGCGTTGCGCAACGTGGAGAGACGGTGGGCAATCGCAATCGTGGTGCGGTTTTGCACCAATCGCTCCAACGCCTCCTGAATCAGCCGCTCGGTTTCGGTGTCGACAGAGGCGGTCGCCTCATCCAAAATCAGAATCTGCGGGTTGCGCAGGATGGCGCGGGCAATCGCGATGCGCTGTCGCTCGCCGCCCGACAGTCGATGCCCCCGCTCGCCCACCCAAGTATCGTAGCCATCGGGGAAGCGCATAATGAAGTCGTGCGCGTTTGCGGCTTTGGCGGCTTCGATAATCTCCTCCAGCGTGGCGT
>JAUQOS010000040.1 GCA_030550775.1 Armatimonadota bacterium | reverse complement strand
AGGGGTCTCAAGCGCAAAGTCTGTGCAGATTACTCGCTTCGCTCGGAATGACAGGTGCGGCTGGCAAACGGACTTTGTCATTCTGAGCAGCGCGAGGAATCTCACGCTTTTACGATTAATAGGTAGCAACTTAGGTGTGCGGGTATACTTGGGGTGCAAGGTTTTTTGCCTGCGAGGAGCCGCGCGTGTGGCTGCTGAGAGGGGTTGGATTGCTGAGCTTGGGCGAGTCGCTGCGGATTCACTCAAGCTCTCCTGTGGAATGGGCAACACTCGGCGGGCTAGCGGCGACGGCGGCGTTTGCAAGCTGGTTAGAGCGACGCTATGCAAAGCCCAGCACCGCGGTGCTCGTTCTTGCTGCGGACTACGCGCTCGTCGCTGCGTTGCTGTGGGCGATGGGGGGCGTGGCGTGGGCATACTGGTTGCTGACGATACCGATGCTCAACGCGTTGTGGCGGGGCGGCGCGTTGGGCGCATATCTCAGTGCACCTCTAAGCGTGGTTGCCATTCTCGCGACCTCCTTCTTGGTTTCAGGAAACTGGCTGCCGCGCGATGGGGTCGCCCTCAGCTGGCTCGTTGGGCTAAGCGGCTTCAGCCTGCTCTTAGGCTGGCTGTGGCAACAGCGCCCTGCTAGCGTGCAAACCGCCCTATTGCAGCAAGCCACCCGCGCTTTGGAGCAGATTGAGGTAACCCACCGCGAGTTGCACGCGAGCTATCGTGAGCTGGTATCTCGCTATCGCCGCTTGGAAGAACACCTCGTCGCCCTTCAAGACGCCACTGAGCTGCTCAGCGCGCTGCACCAGGTACGCGATCCCGAAGCCACCTACACCGCCTTGCTGGAGCGGCTCCAGGCGCGGTTTGACGCGTCGGGTGCGGCGCTCCTCGTGCCCGACGAGGCAGGCACCATGCTGCTTGCGCTAAGCGCGATTGGCACCTTTGCGCCCTTGCAAAGCCATCTCCTGCCCAACCCAACGCGCGCGGCTGCAAACCACACACAACTGCCACAGCTTATGCACTCTCTGTTAGAGCAGCTCTGCCGTGTGGAGCCACTGGTGGAAGCACACAGCACCCCACTCAACCCAGAACAGCTGATGGGGCAGTGGCTCACCCAAAGCGGGCGACTGCTCGGCGCGATTGTGTTTGCCGCTCAAGCAGAAACGGGTTTTGACAGTGGTCATCAAGCCCGCCTGCGTGCCCTCGTGCCGTACCTCGTGGGCTTGCTGAGCCTGCTGGAGCAACTGCGCCTCATCGCCAATCGCTTGGCAGAGACCCAACTGCTTTACGAGATCGAAAGCCTGGTGTTTAGCACCGACACGGTGCAGTCGCTACTGCAACGCGTTCTAAACCTACTCAAAACCGTGTTGCCCTACGAGCATGGGCAGATAGTGTTGCGGCAGGGCGAGATGCTAGAGATTGTTGCCCAAGTTGGTGGGCTCCCTGACCTGCGCCCCTTGTTGGGCGACACTCTGTCCAAGCAAGCTCAAATCTGGGGCGCAACTCATACCTGGGCCCCCAACTTCGCCCCCGCCCGCACGCTGATGCTTGCCCCCTTGCACAGCGGGATGCGCGTGGAGGGCGCAGTCATCTTAGGGCGCACAGACCTGCCCGCCTTCAACGAGCTGGAACTGGAACTGCTGCAGACACTCGCCTTCCAGATTACTAGCATCTTGAAGCGGGCACACCTGCTGAGCGACCTCGAGCGGTTAGCCACTACCGACGGCTTGACAGGGCTATATAACTACCGCCACTTCCAAGAGCGCTATCGCGAAGAGGTCAACCGCTGCCGCCGCTATCAACACCCGATGGCGATTATGCTCATTGACTTGGACGGCTTCAAGCAGGTGAACGACCAGTATGGGCACTTGGAAGGCGACTATCTGCTGGTGCAACTGGCGGAAGTGCTGCAGCACACCTTACGCAACACCGAGTTGGTTGCCCGCTACGGGGGCGACGAGTTCGTGGTACTGATGCCCTTCACCAACCTACAAGGGGCAGTCGCTGCGGCAGAGCGCGTGGCGCACGCCGTGCGCAACACCACCTTTTTGAACACTTTGGGGCAGCCGTGCCTAAAGATTTCGGTCAGCATCGGCGTGGCTGCCTATCCCAACACCACCGAAAACCCCGCCGAACTACTGGAAAAAGCCGACGAAGCCCTCGAAATTGCTAAACGGGGCGGCAGGAATCAGGTGGTCGCGCTCGAAAATTCGGCGTAAATGCCGAGCCTGCCCGCCCAAAGCCTATGTTATAATTGAGGCTGGGGGCTGGGCGAAAGTAGGAGCGCGTGATGAAACCGACACCTTTGCAGCAAGCCGAAAAATATCTACGGCGTGGGCAACTCAAACAGGCAGGACGGCTGTTGCAACGCGCGGTGCAAGCAGGCAACGCCTCTGTAGAGTATTACTTGCGCTTGGCAGAAGTCTATCGCCTCCAAGAAGATTGGCAAAACGCGATTGAGGCAATTCGCGCCGCATTGCGCCTGCACCCCGACTCGGTGCCTGCGCGCGAGCAGCTGGTCGAGTTGCTGCTAGAAAGCGGGCGCATTGACGAAGCCGTCGAAGAGTGCCAACGCTGGCTGCGCGAAATCCCCAATCACCCTGTGCCCCTAGAACACCTGCTGGACGCCTACTGGCAAGCAATGGACTACGAGCACGCGCTCCAAGTGGCGAACCAGCTGGTGCAACTGCAGCCCTATTCGCCCCACTACCGACTGCGCCGCGCACGCCTGCTGGATAATCTTGGACGCTACGCTCAAGCGGTCAGCGACTATGAACAACTGGCTTTTGACTTTTCCACTCCAGACGAAATCAGCCACTGGGCACTCAGCGAGCTGGAACGACTTGACCGCGTACAGCTGGAGTTGGTGCTGCAACTGCTGAACGAAGATGGGCTGTTCCGCTTAGAGTTCCTGCGCGACCCTACAGCAGCTGTGCGCGCACGCGGGTTCGCCTTCAGCCGCGTGGGCGAGCAAGTGCTGCATACCCTTGTAGACGCCGTGCGCGAGCTGCCGCGCACCCATCGCAGCTATGCCAACTATCACTGAACGGCTCGCACCGCTGCTGGCGCAACTAGGCAAGCGCACACTGGTAATGGGCATTCTCAACGCCACGCCCGACAGCTTCTACGACGGCGGGCGATACACTACGCTGGAGGCGGCGCTCGCCCGCGCCGAACAGATGCTCGCTGAAGGCGCCGACATCCTCGACATCGGTGGCGAATCAACTCGCCCTGGCTCAGACCCTGTGCCCGAAGACGAAGAGTTGCGGCGCGTGGTACCGCTGATTGAAGCCATCCACATCCGCCACCCCAACGCCATCCTCTCGGTAGACACTACCAAAAGCCGCGTCGCCGAACTTGCACTTCAAGCGGGCGCATGCATCGTAAACGACATCAGCGGCATGACCTTCGACCCGCACATGCCCGCCGTGGTGGCACGGGCAGGCGCGCTGGTGGTGCTGATGCACATCAAAGGCACGCCCAAAACGATGCAGCAGAACCCCACTTATCATGACGTGGTGGCAGAAGTGCGCGCCACCTTAGAGTCACACACCCGACGCGCTCTGCAGGCAGGCATTCCCCGCGAGCATATCTGGATAGACCCCGGCATCGGCTTTGGCAAAACAGTGGCGCATAACCTAAAGCTGCTGCGGGGCTTGCCGCAGCTCAAGGCGTTGGGCTACCCCGTGTTGGTGGGCACCTCGCGCAAGTCGTTTATTGGGCACCTGCTGGGCGGGCTACCCCCCGAAGAACGGCTGGAAGGTACCCTCGCCACGCTCGCCTTAGCTGTAGCGTGGGGCGCAGATGTGGTGCGCGTCCACGATGTGCAGGCTGCCGTGCGCGCCGTGACAATCGCCGACGCGCTCTGCCGCACCTAAACCGCAATGAACTACCTACTCCGCAACGGACGAGTGGTAGACCCTGCACAGGGCATCGATCAGATGGGCGACCTGCGTATCCGCAATGGGCGCATCGCCGAGATTGCCCCCACTCTTACGCCCGAAGCGGGCGAACGCGTCGTGGACTGCACCGACTGCTGGATTGCGCCCGGCTTGGTGGATCTTCATGTGCACCTGCGCGACTTGCGCCAAAGCTACAAAGAGACCCTGCAAACAGGGGGCGCTGCAGCCGTGGCAGGGGGCTTCACCAGCATTTGCTGCATGCCCAACACCGACCCACCGCTGGACAGCCCGCTGCTGGTACGCGAGCTTATCGCCCGCGCCACGCGCGAATCACCTTGCAAGGTATATGTGGTCGCAGCTCTGACGCAAGGCATGCGAGGCGAGCAACTCTGCGATTACGCCGCGCTCAAGCAAGCAGGCGCCGTTGGGTGCTCCGACGATGCTTTCCCAGTGCAATCGGCGGAGGTATTGCGCCGCGCGATGCTCGGCTGCGCCGCCTACGGCTTGCCCGTGATTACCCACTGCGAGGATAAAACGCTTAGTGAAGGCGCCAGCATGCACGCGGGGGCAATTAGTGCGCAACTGGGGCTGCGCGGCGCGCCCGGTAGTGCCGAAACCGTACACATCGCCCGCAACGCGTTGCTGGCACACGAGACAGGTTGCCACCTGCACATTCAGCACCTCTCCACCGCGTTCGGCGTGGCGTTGGTGCGCTTTTTCAAGACGCAGGGCGTCCGAATCACCGCCGAAGTGACACCTCACCACCTGCTGCTCACCGAACATGCTTGTGCGAGCTTCAACACCAACGCGAAGATGAACCCACCTCTGCGCAGCGAAGCTGACCAACACGCACTTACTGAAGGCATCCTAGACGGCACGATTGACTGCATCGCCACCGACCACGCCCCCCACGCGCCGTTCGAGAAAGCCCAGCCGCTTGCGCTTGCGCCATTTGGTCTCGTGGGGTTGGAAACCGCGCTGGGGGCGGTATTGTTGTGGAACGACCAGCTGCCGCAACCTCTTAGCCCGATACAAATCGTGAATCTGCTCAGCACCGCCCCCGCACGCCTGCTGAACCTGCCTGCTGGCACGCTGGCAATCGGTGTGCCCGCCGATGTGGTGGTGATCGACCCCACCGCGCGGTGGCAGGTGAACCCAGCGATGCTCCACTCCAAAAGCAAAAACACCCCCTTTGCGGGTATGGAACTGATGGGCAAGGCACGCTACACCTTCGTAAATGGCGAGTTGCGTTTTGAGGCTGGCTAAGAGACCGTTCAAGGTAAGCGGCTGAAGCTGCGGGTGCGCACACAAAGCCGACCTGCGCCGATTCACAAGCCTGCATAGGCGGTCTGCGCTTGCGGAGAAACGAGTTCAGTCGTCCACTCAAAGTTATCGCTCCGCGCACTTAGTACCTCTGCACTGCGTAAGCCGTAGGCGCAAACGCCACCCTGTCTGTGAGATTCAGTGGCGTCGCGGGTTGCTCTTCGCTTGCGGTAGCGCCAAATGCACTCCGCTGGGGGGTCAGGTATCCTATACCCCGATGGGTAGCCCAAGCAGCGCACACGAACTCGTTCTCATCTTGGACTTCGGTGGACAATATACGCAGTTGATCGCGCGCCGGGTGCGCGAATGCAATGTGTTCTGTGAGATTGTGCCTTACGACACCCCCCTGACCCAGCTGCGCGTACGCCAGCCGAAGGGCATCATCCTCTCCGGGGGACCCGCCAGCGTGTACGAACCCGACGCCCCGCGCGTAGACCCTGAACTATTCACACTGGGCATCCCTGTGTTGGGCATTTGCTACGGGCACCAGCTGATGGCGCACCTGCTGGGCGGGCGCGTGGCACCTGCCCCTATGCGCGAATACGGACGCACCCTGCTCACCGTTGTGCATGCGGAACCCCTGTTCGACGAACTCGATTTCCACCTCACCTGCTGGATGAGCCACGGCGATGTGGTCGAAACACCTCCTGCAGGCTTTACTGTGCTTGCCGAAACCGAAAACACGCCCGTTGCGGCGATGGGCGATTTGCAACGCCACCTTTACGGTGTACAGTTCCATCCCGAAGTGGCTCACACGCCGTTTGGCATGCACCTGCTGCGCAACTTCCTTTACAAAGTGTGCGGCTGTAAGGGCGATTGGACGATGCGCAACTTCATCGAGGAAAGCATCGCCAGCATTCGGGCGCGCGTGGGCAACGCGCGCGTATTGTGCGCTGTGAGCGGCGGCGTGGATTCGTGCACGGTAGCAGCACTGGTACAACGCGCCGTAGGCGACCAACTCACAGCAATCTTCGTGGATCACGGGCTGCTGCGCAAGGGCGAGGCGGAGCAAGTACGCACCCTGTTTACGCAACATTTTCCCAGCCAGCTCATCTTTGTGGATGCGCGCGAGCGGTTCCTCAAACAGCTGCAGGGCGTCACCGACCCCGAACAAAAGCGCAAAATCATCGGCGAAGTGTTTGTGCGCATTTTCGAAGAGCATGCCGACGCGATTGGACAGTGCCGCTACCTTGCGCAAGGCACACTTTACCCCGATGTGATTGAAAGCGGCACGCGCCTCGCTGCCAAAATCAAAACCCATCACAACGTGGGCGGGCTACCCGAATGGATGCGCATGGAGCTGATTGAGCCGCTGCGCTATCTATTCAAAGACGAGGTGCGGCGCGTCGCGCTGGAGTTAGGCTTGCCCCCCGAAATCGTATGGCGCCAGCCGTTTCCCGGACCTGGTTTGGCGGTGCGCGTGCTGGGCGAGGTCACTACCGAGAAACTGGAAATTGTGCGCGAAGCCGACGCGATTCTAAACGAAGAACTCACCCGCACAGGCTGGGCACAGCGCGTGTGGCAGGCATTCGCGGTGCTGCCCGATGTGCGCAGCGTGGGCGTCATGGGCGACCAACGCACCTACCAGTACCCCATCGTGCTGCGCGTGGTTCACAGCGAGGACGCCATGACTGCCGAACCCGCCGAGCTGCCGTGGGACTTGCTGCTGCGCGTCGCCAACCGCATCACCAACGAGGTCGCAGGCGTCAACCGCGTGCTGTATGACCTCAGCTCCAAGCCCCCCGCCACTATCGAGTGGGAGTAAAGTTTATAGCTCACCGACCATCACGCGCATAAGCAGGGGTACGAACAGCAGGCTTTTAGCCGCTGGGATAGAGAGCTCCGCTTCGCAAATTCGGTATAATTCACCTACGCATATGGCAGAGCGAACCAAGACGCCTACAACGAAGCCCGCAACGAACACCGTTGCGCAGCAATCCTTTACGGACGACTTGAACGCGATGCTGGAGGTGTTGCCCCCCGCCATTCGCCAGTGGCTCGAAGAACAACCGGACCTAAACGAGCTGCTGGAAGTGGTGATGGACTTAGGGCGCATGCCCGAAGCGCGGTTTATGAAACGCACCATCCGCTTGGAGGACGTGCAGGTGGAGGAATATGACCTGCAATATGTCGCCGAGCGGATTGGGCAGTTCGGCAAGGATAACCGCGCAGGCATTCCGCGCACGCTGCACCGTATCTCCGCCATCCGCAACCGTCAGGGCAAGGTGGTGGGGCTGACCTGTCGCGTGGGACGCGCCATCTTCGGCACGATTGATATTATCCACGATATCATCGCCTCGGGGAAGAGCGTGCTGTTGCTGGGCAAGCCGGGCGTGGGCAAAACCACTCGCCTGCGCGAAATCGCCCGCGTGCTTGCCGACGAGTACGACAAGCGCGTCATCATCGTGGATACCTCCAACGAAATCGCAGGCGACGGCGATATTCCGCATCCGGGCATCGGCTTCGCACGGCGCATGCAAGTGCCTGAACCCAGCCTCCAACACGCCGTGATGATCGAAGCCGTTGAGAACCACATGCCCGAAGTCATCATCATCGACGAGATTGGCACCGAGCTGGAAGCCTATGCCGCGCGCACTATCGCCGAGCGTGGCGTGCAACTAATCGGCACCGCGCACGGCACCACCTTAGAAAACCTGCTGATGAACCCCACCCTGTCGGACTTGGTCGGGGGCATCCAGACCGTGACGCTTTCCGACGAAGAAGCGCGGCGACGCGGCACCCAAAAGACCGTGCTGGAACGCAAAGCCCCGCCCACCTTCGATGTGGTGATCGAGATTTTGGACTTCCACCGACTGGCAATCCATCACGATGTGGCGCAAACGGTAGACCGCATGCTGCGTGGCGTGCCACCACGCCCCGAAATCCGCGTGCAAACCGATCACGGCTTTGAGGTGGTGCAGCGCAGCGAGCTCGCTCCACGCACGCCCGAAATCGCAGAGCCGCCCCATGCAGAGCCGACCCCCACGCGCACCGTGGCCGTGGTGGGCAACGAGGGGCGTCGCACACCCACGCGCGTGTTCCCCTACGGCGTGAGCCGCAGTCGGCTGGAGAAAGCCCTACGCGAACTGCACATCCCCGCCTACACCGCACGCGATGTGTCGGACGCCGACGCAATGGTGGTGCTGCATTCCACCTTCCAGCGCCGCCCACCGAAGGTACGCGAGGCGTTGCAACGCAACCTTCCGATCGCCATCGTGCGCAGCAACACCTACGCCCAACTGGTGAGCGCGCTGCGCGAGCTGTTCCAAAAGCCACAAGGCGGCGAATCGGCGGAGGAGCGCGCCCTGCGCGAAGCGGAAGAGGGCGTGGAGTATGTGCTGGCAACCGCGCAACCCTACGAACTCTCGCCTCAAAACAGCTACCTGCGCCGCCTGCAACACCAACTGATCGAAAAATATCGCCTGCTTTCCGAAAGCGTCGGCGAAGAGCCAAACCGCCGCGTGCGCATCTTGCCCATCTACACCGACACAGAACGCGAAGAGTAATGCCTCGCGCGCGGTTCATCACCTTTGAGGGCATCGAGGGCGCAGGCAAAACCACGCTAGCGCAGCAGCTGGGGGCTTGGCTGCAAGGACAGGGCATAGCGGTCGTGCTTACCCGCGAACCAGGTGGCAGCCCGCTCGGTACCCAGCTGCGCCCACTCCTGCTTCACGAAGCAATAGACCCCTACACCGAACTGTTCCTGTTTTTGGCAGACCGTCGCGAACACACCCTGCGCCTCATCCTACCCGCCCTGCAGCAGGGCACTTGGGTGCTATCCGACCGCTACGCCGACTCCACACTGGTATATCAGGGCTACGGGCGCGGGTTGGACCTCACGCTTATCCGCCAACTCAACGCGCTTGCCACCGACGGGCTACTGCCCGACCTCACCGTGCTGATTGACCTGCCTGTGGAGACGGCTCTTGCCCGCGCCAACGCCCCCAACCGCTTCGAGGCGGAAACACTCGCCTTTCATCAGCGCATCCGTGACGGCTACCTCCAAGAAGCTGCCCGCGAACCCGAACGATTCCTTATCTTGGATGGGCGGCAACCCCCCGAGGCGCTGCTAGCACAAGCCCAACGCGCCCTGCAACGATGGTTATGACAGGACAGCCCCGCACTACCACCCCGAAACCGATAGGAACCACCCCCGTCAAGCCGAACTTGGTTTCTGGAGGTGCAGAATTTGCGCATGTGGCTTGCCCGTCAGGGCAGGGCGTTGGTGCCAATCCTCGTGCAGCCGGGGGCAACCGAGCCAGAGCGATCTGCGGCTGAGGAACTCAAACAGTACCTGGAAAAGATTACGGGGGCGGTGTTCGAGCTGCGCCAAACCGACACCCCGCCTCCACGCGCGATTGTAATTGGTCAAGGCGCCCTTGCCGAACGCTTGCGCCCCGACATTGCCTGGCACGCGCTGGGGCAGGAAGAAGTGGTAATCTCCTGTCGCGATGGCTACCTGCTGCTTGCAGGCGGACGCCCACGCGGCACGCTCTATGCCCTATATCGGTTCCTGTATACGCAGCTGGGCGTGCGCTGGTGGGCGCCGTGGGCTCAACAGCTGCCCCGCAAGCGCGATCTGGCACTACCGCCGCTCAACCTGCGCGAGCAACCCGCCTTTGAATATCGCGAACCGTTCTGGTTCCACGCTTTTGATGGCGACTGGGCAGCACGCAACTACGCCAACGGGCACCGACCCGCTCTCACTGCCAAGCATGGGGGCAAAATCGAGTACGCGGGCTTTGTACACACTTCGTTCTGGCTGGTGCCTCCGCAAATTTACTTTGCGCAGCACCCCGAGTGGTATAGCCTCATTAACGGCGAACGCCGTTGGGAACACGCGCAACTGTGCTGGACAAACCCCTCGCTGCGTGAGTTTTTAGTCGAGCGGGTACGCCAAGTGCTGCGCGAACATCCGTACGCCAGCATCATCTCCATCTCTCAGGAAGACTGGACAGGCGCGTGCGAGTGCGACGCCTGTCGCGCCCTCGAAACGCGCGAAGGTTCCGCCGTCGCGCCAATTTTGGAAACCGTCAACTACATTGCACAGCAGTTGGAGCGCGAGTTTCCGCAAGTGGCATTTGACACGCTGGCGTACTGGTACACGCGCAAGCCTCCACGCACCCTGCGCCCGCGCCCGAATGTGATTGTGCGCCTCTGCTCGATTGAGTGCAGCTTCGCCCAACCGCTGGAATCGCCCGCCAACGCCGATTTTGGTGACGACTTGCGCGGCTGGAGCGAACGCTGCCAACGCCTTTACATATGGGACTACACCACCAACTTCCACCACTACCTGTTGCCACACCCTAACTACTTCGTGTTAGGGGCGAACTTGCGCTTTTTCCATCGGCACGGCGTTCGCGGCGTATTTGAGCAGGGGGCGTATCAATCAAACGGGGGCGAGATGGCAGAGTTGAAAGCGTGGCTGTTGGCGCAACTGCTGTGGAACCCCTACCAAGACGACGCCCGCTTACTGGATGAGTTCCTACGGGGTTATTATGGCGCGGCGGCGCGATTTGTGAAGCGCTACCTTGCGTTGATGGCGCGGGCTGCGCGCACCTTCAAAATGACCTGCTTCACCAAGCCTGAGGACGCGCCCTACTTGCGCTATCCCGTACTGCGCCGCGCCGAGCACCTGTGGGAGCAAGCGGAACGCGCTGTGCAGCATGACCCCGACTTACGCTGGCGCGTGCAAATCGCTCGCCTTGCCGTGTGGTATGCGTGGCTGGTACGATGGACCTCGTTGCAAGCAGAGGCGCGTGCGGCAAACCTTCCGTGGCAGCCTCCAGCCGAAAAACGCCTACTTGCCGAGCGCTGGCTGGAACGCGCCACCGCAAGCGGTCCTCAGGGCTGGCAGCCCATCACCCATGTAAATGAGGCGGGGCTAACCCCTGAAGCGTTCGTCAAACAGGTATTCGCCCAGCGCGACTAATACTCCAAAATCACCGTTGGTTCCAGTGGATAACAGCCCATCGCGGCGCCGTAGATAGCAATCCCACCGGGCAGCTCGGGGGGCACAATGAGGCGAATCACGAGTTTGCGCTCTTGTTGTAGGCGCGCCCGCACCACGGGCGTCATCGGAATCACCGCTTCCTGCAAATACCCGTAGGAGCCTCGCTCAACCCCAGCCCAGTGCGAAAGCACGCCGCGCGCATCGGCAGGGTCGTCGGGCAGCTCCCATGTGGCGGCCCGCTCGCCCGCAATCTCTACCAGCACGCGCGTGGGGTACTTTTTGCCGTCGGTTTGTGGGTAATCATCGGGGTGGATGCGCTGTGCCCAGTCCACCTTCTCGCGCCCTGCGCGCGCCCCCACCTCCATCCGCAGGCGTATCCGTTTGACATCGCCAAGCGAAACGCCCTCTGGAATGGTGAGGGCATATTCCACATAGCCGTGCCCGCGTGCCCAATGCTTACCTGGCACAGGTCGGTCGGGCTGGCTCTGGAGATTGAACACGCTAGCGGTATACTCAGTGGGCTTGAAACGCAGCACTACGCGCCCACGCTTGATCTCAAACGCAGGCAACTCCTCCATGCCCACCAGCCACTGCGTGTAGTTGATGTGCACGCGCCGACGATTCCAGTCCTCTGCCCACACTACCAAGGTGGCGAGACACGGCTCGTTGGGCATGCGCAGCGTGGCGATCGTCAACGGCACGAGGCGATAGGCGGGCGTGCGCGCAAACACCTGCCGCTGCACCTGCCCCCGATGCCGATTGCCGTAGGCGTCGATGTAATCCAGCCGATAAAACAGCGTGAACGGCTTCTCCACAAAACGCCCAGAGTAGTGGCTGAACAAAATTGGCACTTGCACCGCTTCGCCGCGCGCCACGCGCTTGATCGCAGGTACATCCAACACGAGGAAATCCTCGGCAAACAGGTCGCGCACGCCCATGCCCGGCGCCCAAAAGTCAAAGCCGTACTCTTTGGGGCTGCGATCGTAGTTGTAGACGCCGTTGTGCTCCCACTCGATGTCGGTCAGTTCTGTGTAGGTGTAGCCCACCAGGCGGTCTAAACTGCGGAGCGTGTTGACCGCCATCAGCCCGCCCCACGACCAGTCGCCGTCGCCATCCAACGCTGCCAGATAGCCAAACTCGTTGTTGATAAACGGCTCGCCGCGACTGCGCCGCCCGTCAATATAGTTCCAACTTTTGCCGACGCCTACCTCCTGACGGTTGACGATTTGGTATTGGTGGCGAAAGATGTCCAAGTTGCGCCCGTACCAGTGGAACGAGTTGAGGTCAGTCTCCAGATGCGACCAGCCCGAGTTGTCGTGGATCAGGCGCGTTGGGTCTAACTGTCGGGCAAGCTGCACCATTTGGAGCACCCATTCCACGCGGTGAGCACGGTTATCGGCACTCAATTTGCCGATGCCCCACTCCTCGTTGAAAATCGTCCAAGCGATAAGGCTGGGGTGATTATAGTCGCGGTGGATTTGGTCGCGCAGGGTTTTTTCGAACAGGCGTCGCGCCCGCTCGGAAGGCACAAAAAAGCACGGAATGTCGGCTTGCACCAAGATGCCCAGCTTGTCTGCCCAGTAAAGTTTGCGCGGTTCATCGGCTTTGATGTGGATACGCAGCATGTTGAAGCCCGCGCGCTTTGCCAACTCGATATCGCGCTTGAGGAACTCATCGTTGGGGGCAGTGTACAGCCCGTCGGGGTTATATGACTGGTCTAACACGCCACGCAGGTAGATGGGCTTGCCGTTGAGCAGCACATAGCTGAAGTCGGTGTCGCCGTAGTTGCCCCAGCGCACGGTGCGGATGCCGAAATAGCCGCGCACGTTGTCGTAGACACGCTTACCATCCTCCGAAAGCAGGCGCAGCTCAAACGGATAAAGGTGGGGGGTTTCGGGCGTCCACAGACGCGGGTTAGGCACCACAACCCGGAAGGTTTTCTCTGTTTCGCCCTCCAAGATCCCAAAGCGCATAGGGGTAAAAGCGCGGTTGCGAGAGCGCAGTTCCAGTTGCAACGGTTCGCGCACTGCTGCGCGCTCCACCGCCACTGTGAACTCCACGACGCCCGTGGGCACGCCTGCCTCGTTCGCCAGCGGTGTGATTTTGAAGTGTTGAATCGTGGCGGCGCCCGTCGCCTCCAACCACACGGTCTGCCAGATGCCACTCACGCTGGTGTACCATTCGGGTGTTTGCTTGCCTAAGGGCGTTTCGCGGTCAGTGTAATCCTCCACGCGCACCACCAGCGTGTTGGGGCGGTCAAAGCGCACATAGGGCGTGATGTCGAAGCGGAACTCCGAATAGCCGCCCTCGTGCTCGCCCACGCGCTCGCCGTTGAGCCACACGGTGGCGTGGTGGTCTACCGCGCCGAAGCAGAGCCAAATACGCTTGCCACGCCAATTTTCGGGCAAGTTGAACTCGCGGCGGTACCACGCAACGCCTTTGTATTGCGTATCGCCGATGCCGCTGAGGTGGCTCTCCCACGCGAACGGCACGCGGATTGTGCGTGCATACGGCTTTGGCGAAATCTGCCAGTTCTGCGTTAGCCCCTCGTTGCGCGGGTCAAACTGAAACTCCCAAACACCATTGAGCGATTGCCACTGCGCGCGCTCAAAATCAGGGCGAGGGTGCTGCGCCAAAATCGCCTGCGTCGCCAAAGCCATCCATGCCATCAGCAATACCTTCCGTGTCATCAGAATGCTCGAGTTAGGTGCCCAGCGACCAACTCCTGCTTGCATCCGCAGGAGAGGTATAATTTAGCCACGCTAAGTATGGAACAGAGAGGCTTCGGTACATTTTCCATCGTGGGCGCAGACCCGCGTACAGGCGAGGTTGGTGTGGCGGTGGCGTCGCGGTTCCTCGCGGTTGGTTCGGTAGTGCCGTTTGCGCAGGCAGGTGTCGGCGCGATTGCCACCCAGTCGTATGCCAACACTACCTACGGACCGCGCGGGCTGGAGCTGTTGCGCCGCAAGCTTGCCCCGCAGACCATTTTGCAACGCCTCACGCGCGACGACCCGCAGCGCGATCTGCGCCAAGTCGGCATCGTGGACGCTCAAGGGCGCAGCGCCACCTACACGGGCAGCAAGTGCATTCGCTGGGCAGGGGGCATCGCGGGCAAGAACTTCGCAGCGCAGGGCAACATCCTCACGGGCGAGGCGGTCGTGCAAGCGATGGCAGACGCCTTCCAAAAAACTCAGGGCGAGCTGGCGCTCAAGCTGATGGCAGCCTTGGAGGCGGGCGAACGCGCGGGGGGTGACGCTCGAGGCAAACAATCCGCCGCCATTCTGGTCGCCCGCAAGAACGGCGGCTACGGCGGCTTCGACGACCGCTATATTGACCTGCGCGTGGATGACCACCCTGAACCCGTGCAGGAGTTGCGCCGCCTACTGACCCTGCAGCTGCGCTTCCGTCGTCAGGAACGCGCCTTTCGGCTCTATGACAAAAAGCAATACCAAGCTGCCGCGCGCGCGTTCGCCGAGATCATCCGCGAAGCCTCCGACGACGCCAATGCCCACTATAACTACGCGTGCATCCTCGCGCTGGCAGGCAGCCCCAAAGCCGCCCTGCGCCACCTCCAACGCGCACTGGAGTTAGACCCCAAACTCGCCTCACTGGCGGCTGGCGACCCTGATTTCGAATCGATCCGCAATACCCCAGAGTTTCAACAACTGCTCAAACAATATCAATAGGAGGAGGCTATGCCAATCATCTATATCCCAACCGCACTCAGACCGTATACCGACAATCAGCCCCAAGTGCAAGTGGAGGCAAGCACGGTGGGCGAAGCGATGCAAAAGCTCACCGAGGTGTTCCCCAAGCTGCGCCAGCACCTGTTCAAAGAAGATGGGCAACTGCGCAGCTTTGTTAATCTGTACTTGGGCGATACCGATGTGCGCCATCTGCAAGGGCTGGAAACCCCGCTTGCGCCCGACGCAGAGCTGACCATCGTGCCCTCTGTGGCAGGCGGCAGCGCCGCAGCGTTAGAAAAATCGCCCATCGGCAGCATCATCGAGGACGAACGCCTGCAGGCCGTTAGCCTTTCACAGGAGGAGGTGCTGCGCTACAGTCGCCACCTGATTATGCCCGAAGTCACGATGGAGGGGCAGCGACGGCTCAAAGCGGCGCGCGTGCTGCTGATTGGTACAGGCGGGCTTGGCTCGCCACTGGCACTCTACCTGGCAGCCGCGGGCGTCGGCACCATCGGGCTGGTGGACTTTGATGTGGTGGACATTTCCAACCTACAGCGGCAAATCATCCACTTCACCAGCGATGTGGGGCGCCCCAAACTCCAATCGGCAATAGAGAAAATCCACGCCATCAACCCGAATGTGCATGTGATCCCGTTTGAGACGCGCCTCACCTCCGAGAACGCTCTGGACATCATGCGCGATTTTGATGTGATAGTGGATGGCACGGACAACTTCCCCACGCGCTACTTGGTGAACGACGCCTGCGTGCTGCTGGGCAAACCGAATGTGTACGGCAGCATCTTTCGGTTCGAGGGGCAGGCGTCGGTGTTCTGGGCGCAGCATGGTCCGTGCTACCGCTGCTTATATCCAGAGCCACCGCCCCCAGGATTGGTGCCCAGCTGCGCGGAAGGCGGTGTGTTAGGCATCTTGCCCGGCTTGATCGGGCTGGTGCAAGCCACCGAAACCATCAAACTCATCTTGGGCAAGGGCGAGCCACTGATTGGTAGGCTGCTGTTGCTGGACGCGCTGGGCATGCGCTGGCGCGAACTCAAACTGCGCAAAGACCCCAACTGCCCCGTGTGCGGTGAGAACCCCACCGTGCGCGAGCTGATTGATTATGTGGAGTTCTGCGGATTGCGCGGCGAGGAAGCCCCTGCCGAAACGCACGGCATTCCTTGCATTTCACCCCAGGAACTCAAGCGTCGTTTAGACGCAGGCGAGCCGTTGGTGCTGCTGGATGTGCGTGAGCCCTACGAGCTGGAAATCAGCCGCCTGCCAAACATCAAGCACATCCGCATGGCGGAAGTGCCTGAGCGCGTGCATGAGCTGAACCCTGCCGACGAGATCGTGGTGATTTGCCGTTCGGGCGGGCGCAGCGCGCAAATCACGCGCCTGCTGCAGCAGATGGGCTTTGGGCGTGTCAAGAACCTCACGGGCGGCATGAACGCCTACGCGCGCGAAGCCGACCCAAGCCTGCCCGTGTACTAAGCCTTGTGCGGTTGTCGGCACAGGGTGCGACGGCAGCAAAGCCGTTGCCCCTGTTTTCATCGGCGAGGATGCCGACGCGACGGTAGCTTTCGCTTGCGCCCAACTCGCCGCTGCCACCCGTGCTTTCTGCGCTGCGGATGTGCCATAATACAATTCACGCGCTTTTGTGGCGCGCGAACGCCTATTACAGAGGACGCCTATGCTACTGCTCACGATATTGTATTTAGTGGGGATGTTCACACTGCTGGTGGTCGCCCACGAGCTGGGGCACATGTGGGTCGCCAAGCGGTTCAAAATGAAAGTGGAGGAGTTCGCCGTCGGGATTGGACCGCTGTTGGCACGCCTATGGCGCGGGCGCGACGGCACACTGTACACCCTCCGTGCCTTACCGCTGGGCGGCTTCGTGAAAATTGCAGGCATGATGCCCGACGAGGCACATGTGCAAGGCAGCTTCCAATCAAAACCGTTGTACGCACGCTTCCTGACCGTGTTGGCAGGCCCCGTGGCAAGCATTCTGTTTGGGTTCATTCTGTTTGTGCTGATTGGCATCACGGCAGGCTTACCCTCGCCCGAAAAGCCCTTGCTACAGGTCAAACTCGTGATGCCCGACACGCCTGCGCAGCAGGCGGGCCTTCGCATTGGCGACATTTTGCTTTCCATCAACGGTGAGCAGGTCAAGAGCATCGAGCAGGCGACGGAGATTATCCGTGCCCATCCGAACAAGCCCATCACCCTGGAGCTGCAACGCGACGGCGAGCGACTGCGAATCACGGTTGTGCCGCGCGAGGAGGAAGTGACAGAAAACGGTACCACCAAGCGCATCGGGCGCATCGGCGTGCTGTGGAACCACGCCCGCCAGCGCGAGCCACTCGGCACAGCGATCGTGCACGCTGCCTACATGACCGTTGCGATGACTTTCGGTGTGGTAGATGGGCTGCGCCGCCTGATTTTCGGGCAGGGCAACATCCACGAGGTAGGCAGCGTCATTTCCATCGCTTCTGCCACCAACGCGATGGCACGGCTAGGCTTTGCTGAGGTTGCCACCTTCGCGGCGCAGTTTAGCGTGATGCTAGGTATCATTAACCTGCTGCCTATTCCTGTGTTGGATGGCGGCTATCTGTTGATTTTCACGATTGAGGCGTTGCGACGCCGCAAACTCAGCCCTGAAGCAATGGCACGCGTGCAAATGGCTGGGCTGGTGATTGTGCTGATGATCTTCATCACTGTGTTCTCGCTGGACATTTACAAGTTGCTCACGGGCAAACTCATCCGCTAATGCAAGTGTATTTAGACCATGCGGCGACCACGCCGTTAGACCCACGCGCCCGCAAAGCGATGGAGCCGTACCTTAGGAGCGAGTACGGCAACCCCTCGAGCCTCCATCGCTGGGGCAGGCGAGCGCGTATGGCAATCGACGCAGCCCGCGAGACGCTCGCTGCCGCGCTCAATGCCGACCCCGCCGAGATTTGCTTCGTGTCGTCAGGCACGGAATCGTGCAACTTCGCGATTATCGGCTGCGCCCTCAAGGCACCCCCAAACCGTAGGCACATTCTGGTCTCGGCGGTGGAGCATCACTGCGTGCTTCACGCGGCGGAGTGGCTCATCCCGTTTGGCTACGAAGTGGAGCATATCCCCGTAGACTGCTACGGACAGGTAGACCCCGACGCCGTGCGTGCCCGCATCCGCGACGACACGTGGCTGGTGTCGGTCATGCACGCCAATAACGAAATCGGCACCATCCAGCCTGTGGAGGCCATCGCAACGATTTGCAAGGAGCGCGGCGTGTGGTTCCATGTGGACGCAGTGCAAACCTTCGGGTTGCTGCCCCTGGATGTGCAAGCAATCGGCTGCGACCTGCTGAGCGTGTCGGCACACAAGATTTACGGTCCGAAAGGCGTGGGCGCGCTCTATGTGCGGGCGATGACACCGCTGCAGCCGCTGATGGTAGGGGGCGGGCAAGAGCGCGATCGCCGCGCCGGTACGGAGAATGTGGCAGGCATCGTGGGCTTTGCAGAGGCAGTGCGCGTGGCAGAAGCGATGCGCAATGCTGAAGCCGAACGCCTAACTGCCCTGCGCGACCAATTCATCCGCGCCGTGTTGGAAACCATCCCCGACACCATACTCACAGGGCACCCCACTGAGCGACTTCCAGGCAACGCCCATTTCCGCTTCATCGGCGTGCCTTCTGATAGCCTGCTCATCGCGTTGGACAGGGCGGGCATCGGTGCCAGCAGCGGTGCGGCGTGTAGCGCAGGCTCCTTAGAGCCATCCCATGTGCTGCTGGCGCTGGGCTGGAACGAGACCGCGGCGCAAGAAGGTGTCCGGTTTACCCTTGGGCGCAGCACTACTTGGGAGCAGTTAGCCTACACAGTGGAGGTTTTGCAACGCGAGGTAGCGCGCATCCGTGCTCACAAACCGCAACGCGCGGGCGCGGTTTCTTAGCAGTAGTGCTTGCAAAGAGGCGCATATCCTCTGTAGCACTGGTACCCCGCCGACAAAAACTGGTGCAACGGCATTCGTGCCGTTGCAAACAGGGGCAACGGC
>JAUQOS010000039.1 GCA_030550775.1 Armatimonadota bacterium | reverse complement strand
TACGGAGGGGGGTAAGGGGGTTGAGGGAGCCAAGTTAGTTGTTGGTACAGCCGAGTTGAACCTATGCGTTGTACCCTTATCAGGCTGGGGGTGCCGACTTTACGGCGAGATAACACCGTTTCGCATTTCTGGTATCTTATAAGCCATGCGACATGGATGGCGAGCGATTGTGCTCAGCGGATTGATGGGTTTGGTGCTCTCGGGGTGCGCACAGACGCCCACCTCCAAGTATGATCCCGACCTTATTTTTGGCTACGACAAGAACTTCCCGCTTAGCCCCCAAGAGAGCCTGCTGGAGGAAACCGCGCAATATCAAGTGTACAAGGTAACCTACCGTAGTGTGCACGACCAGCGCGTGCCCGCCGTGTTGGTACTGCCCAAAAATCGGGGCGAGGAGCGGCTGCCCTGTGTCATTCTGATGCACGGCTTAGGGGGCGACAAGCGCATGTTCCAAATGCTATGGGGACCGCTTACCCAAGCGGGCTATGCACTATTTGCGATAGACGCCCAGTATCACGGCGAGCGCAAGCCCAGTGAGGATATCCCCTTCTTTGGGCTGTACCCCTACCGTTCGCGCGACGCGCTAATTCAAACCGTGATTGACCTACGGCGCGGCGTGGACTATCTGCAAACCCGTAAGGAGATTGACCCCGACCGCATCGGCTACGTTGGCGCGAGCATGGGGGGCATCATTGGCGCGATGTTTGCGGGCGTGGATGAGCGCGTGAAAGCCCCCGTGTTGCTAGTGGCGGGGGGCAACTGGCGGATTTTAATGGAGAAAAGCGTGCTCTCAGTGTGGCGCGACGCCGCCCGCAATAACCCCAAGCAGATGGAGGAGGCACTGCGCGTGATGGATGTGGTTGACCCCGTGCACTGGGTAGGGCGAATAGCCCCGCGCCCAGTGCTCTTCATCAACGGCGATGCCGACGATGTGGTGCCCGTTGAATCGAACAAGGCACTGCATGCGGCGGCTAACGAGCCGAAAAAGATTGTCTGGTACAAGGGCGGGCATGTGCCGCCCCCAAGCGACTGGTTCACGGTCATCAACGAAGTATTGCAATGGCTTAATACGCATCTGAAAGGCAAGCCGAGCGCGTCGGCGTGGCGGGCGTGGCTGCCGCGCCTGAGCAGCTGGCGCGAGTTTGCCGACTGGGCAGCCGCTATCGTATCCCCAATCGCTGCCTTTTTCCGCGAGTTCGCGCTCCGCGTGCAAGCAGTCGTGATGCCCTACCTACCGCCACTGCGATGAAAGCCCTTATCTTAGCAGGGGGCAAAGGCACGCGCCTGCGCCCCATCACCTTTAGCATGGCAAAGCAGCTAGTGCCCGTCGCCAACAAGCCCGTGCTGTTTTACGGGCTGGAAGCGATTGCGGCAGCGGGCATTCGCCAAGTAGGCATCATCGTGGGCGATACCGCTGCGGAAATCCAACGCGCGGTGGGCGACGGCAGCCGTTGGGGCGTGGAGGTCACCTACATCCCGCAGCCCGAGCCGCTGGGGCTGGCACACGCTGTGCTGACCGCCGAACCATACCTGCGCGATGAACCGTTTATTATGTACTTAGGCGACAACATCGTAACCTCCAGCGTCAAACCGCTGATTGAGGCGTTTGAACAGCGCAAGCCCAACGCGCTGATTCTGCTGGCAAAAGTGCCGAACCCCCAAGAGTTCGGCGTGGCAGAACTGCAAGGCGAGCGCGTCGTGCGCCTGATTGAAAAACCCAAGCAGCCTCCAAGCAACCTCGCGCTGGTCGGCGTGTACCTGTTCGACCCCCACATCTTTGAGGCGGCGCGCGCCATCAAACCCTCGTGGCGCGGCGAGCTGGAAATCACCGACGCCATCCAGTACCTGATTGACAATGGCTACACCGTTGAGTGGCAGCAAATCACAGGCTGGTGGAAAGACACTGGCAGCCTTGACGCGCTGCTGGAAGCCAACCGCCTCGTGCTGGAAGATCTGCGCCCTGCCAACGCGGGCACACTGGAGGAAACGCAACTGCACGGGCGCGTGGCAATCGGCGCGGGCAGCATCCTAAAACGGTGCACGGTGCGCGGACCTGCCATCATCGGTGCGAACTGCTACCTAGAAGACTGCTACATCGGTTCCTTCACCTCGATTGGCGACGGCGTACGCCTTGTGAGCTGTGAGGTGGAATACAGCATCATCTTGGAGGGCAGCGTTGTGGAACAGGTGGAGACCCGCATCGAAGGGAGCTTGCTGGGCAAAAATGTGGTGGTGCGTGGCGGCGCCAAACGCCCGCGCACGATGCGCCTGATGCTGGGCGACAGCAGCTTGGTAGAAACCCCCTAAAATCGGGTATCTTAACACACGGAGGGAGCGCGTATGGCAGGACACTCTAAGTGGCACAACATTCGGATTCGCAAGGGGAAACAAGACGCACTGCGCAGCAAACTGTTCACGAAACTGGCGCGCGAGATTATCGTGGCGGCGCGCTTAGGGGGCGGCAACCCTGACGCGAACCCGCGCCTGCGTCTCGCCATCGAGAAAGCACGCGAGCACAATATGCCCGCCGAGAACATCAAGCGCGCCATCCAGCGCGGCACGGGCGAGTTGGAGGGTGTGCAGTACGAAGAGGTCACCTACGAGGGCTACGGTCCTGGCGGTGTGGCGATTATGGTGGAGTGCCTCACCGACAACCGCAACCGCACCGTATCCGAGCTACGCCACCTCTTTTCTAAGCACGGGGGCAACCTCAGCGAATCGGGCAGCGTGGCATGGCAATTCAAGCGGCAGGGCGTCATCACCATCCCGGCCGAGGCGATTAACGAAGAGGAGCTTCTGGAAATCGCCTTAGAGGCGGGTGCCGAAGATGTAGTGCCAGAGGAGGAGTTCTATCGCGTACTTACCGCAGTGGAAGACTTCCATCGCGTGCGCGAAACGCTTCAAGAACGCGGGCTGCCAATTGCTGAGGCGCGCTTGGAGCGGACGCCTCTCAACACCGTGCGCGTGGAAGGCGAAACCGCGCAAAAACTGATGCGCTTAATGGAAGCCCTTGAAGAGCACGACGATGTGCAAAACACCTACGCCAATTTTGACATTCCAGACGAGGCGTTGGCAAGTGTTTCATAAGGCGGGTTGAGCCACAGATGCGCAACGCGCTCCCAATCGCGACCCTGCTGATGCTGGGGGTCAATAGTTTGGTGCTTGTGGGGGTCTCCGCCCGTGCCGAGCCGGTGGAAGCTTGGGGGTTTGTGCCGGCGCAGCCCTCGTTAGCGAGCGCGTTCACCAGTTTATTTGTGCACGCCAACGCGCTCCACTGGATCAAGAACGCCCTCTTTTTGGCGTTGTTTGGCTGGTATGTGGAGCGGGCGTTGGGTAGTGCGCGGTGGCTTGTGCTGTATCTGCTGAGCGGACTGGGGGCGATTGCGCTTCACTGGGCGATGAGCCTTACTTTGCAGCCTGCCCTGTATCGCGAGGGGCTGGTAGGCGCGTCTGGGGCGATTTCAGGGCTGGTGGGCTATTTCGCACTGCGCTTTTACCGTCATCAGGTGCGGTTATTGTGGGCATCACCGAGCCGATGGGGGCTGGCAATCCCGATGTGGGTGGGGGTGGTGCTGTGGGTGGTGCTGCAAGGTCTCGGCGCGATTGTGGAAGCAGGGCAACCGACGCCCTCGGAAGTGGGCTACTGGGCACACTTAGGTGGGTTTGCCACTGGACTGACCTTAGCCGTGCTGTGGGGTGCTGGTGCCGCCAGCGAGCGCGAGTACGCCGTGCAGCAAGCAGAACAAGCCCTCCAGCAAGGCGCCGCGGGCGAGGCGCTACATCACCTGCAACCTTTACTGCGCCTGCCTCGCCCCGAACCGTATTGGCTGTATCTCAAGGGCGCAGCGTGGGCACTGCTGGGCGACCGCGAGGAAGCAGCCAACGCCCTGACGAACGCGCTCCAACACGCACTCCAACACGCCAACTACGCCACCGCTGCCCAAGCGGCCGACCTGCTGGCGGAACTCAATCAGCTGTCCGCGTTAGACCCCCCCGTGCTGCGCCAACTGTTTCAGCAGGCGGAGTGCCACCGCGACCTTCCACGCGCCCTGCGCTGGCTGGAGTCGCTAACCCTCAGCCCCGACGCCCCCAACCGCCCCGAATGGCTCTTGCTGCGTGCCCGCTGGCTGCAACAACAAGGTGATGCGGATACCGCCTGCGCCCTTTTGCAACAACTCATGCGCGAATACCCCGACTCGTTGCAAGCTGCACTAGCACGCTTGCACAGTAATCGCTGCCCTAAAAAGGATTAGGTACAATCTTCGGCACCGTGTTGACGCGCACCTACATTCACATCGCAGGCATTACCGAGCCAATTGAACGCGAATTGTGGCTACAGGGCGCCACTGACTGGTACACGCTGCTGGAGACTCCCAACCGCTGGCGCGTCAGCGAGCCGTACCTGAGCACGGTGCTGCAAGGCGCAGCCACCTCAATCGAGGCATTGGAAGACGGTGATTACGCCTACTTTGCAGGTAGGCTGCCCCTGCGTGAACATTGGCGCGCCTACGAAGAGTTCCGCCAAGAGACCGCTTACTTGGACATCGAAACCGACGGCGACACGCTGATTACCGTCATCGGCGTTTACGACGGCGAGGAAGTGTACCAATTCGTGCGCGGCGACAACTTGGATGAGTTCCCCGATTTCATTCGCGAGTTCTCAATGTTGGTGACCTTCAACGGACTGAGCTTCGATGTACCCATGATTCAGCGCAACTTTCCCGAGTTAGTGCTGGATCAGCTCCATTTGGATTTGTGCCCCACTTTGCGGCGGCTGGGGCTGCGGGGCGGGCTGAAACGCATTGAGCAGCAGCTGGGGCTCATCCGCGATCCCGATCTAGAGGGGCTAAGCGGGCGCGAAGCCGTGCAGTTGTGGCAAGCCTACCGCTTGGGGCACGACTCCGCGCTGGAGACGCTGCTGCGCTACAACCGCGAGGACATCGTGAACCTCAAGCCGTTGGCAGGGCTGGCGTACAAGCGGCTGCGGGAGCGCACGCTGGCACTGCGCCCGTTGCGCTAAGCCCTCTCAGCGCACCACGCTGCCGCTAGGCACCTCGCGGTCAGGATGCAGCAGCACTGCCCTGCCATCAACATCCGCCGCGAGCATCATGCCTTCTGACACGATGCCTCGTATCAGCGCAGGCTGCAGGTTCACCAGCACAGGGATCTGCTTGCCCACCAGCTGCTCGGGCGTGTAGTCCTCGGCAATGCCTGCTACGATTGTGCGCTCCTCGCCGCCCACATCTAAGGTGAGCTTGAGCAGCTTAGTGGACTTGGGCACAGGTTCGGCAGCCTTGACGGTCGCAATACGGATTTGGATGCGCTTGAACTCGTCGATAGTGATGAGCTCTTGCATGGCGGTTGGTTGGGCGGTCGTCGGCGTTTCGCTGACGCTATGCTGTGCTGTCGGTGCAGGTGCCGCCCCAGAGATGGTAGCAGGTTTCGCCTGCAAGCGCGGGAAGATGGGGATTGGCTCCTGCAGCGTGTGTCCAGCGGGGATTGCATCCACCGCTTGTGCTTCGTGCCATAGAGGAACTTCGCCAATGTTCAACTGACGAGCGATTTCGCGCGCGACTTGAGGCATCGCTGGCTCGATTAGTGCGCTCAGCAACCGCGCCGCGATGAGCCCTGCGTACAGCACCTGCCCTGCGTGCTCGGTCGCGCCCTGCTTCATCAATGCCCATGGGGCTTGCTCGTCATAGTAGCGGTTGACCGCGCCGATAATCTGCCACGCTTCGCGCAAGCCACGCGGAAAATCGACCGCTTCGTATGCCTCTGCGACACGCGCAGCTTGCTGAGCGAACAGATCGGCAAGCCCCGCCTCCAATCGCGCCCCCTCAGGCACACGCCCGCCAAAATAGCGGTGCATCATCGACAGCGTGCGGTGCAGCATGTTGCCCAAGTCATTGGCGAGGTCGCCGTTGTAGCGCGTTTCAACGCCCTCCAAGCTGAACTCGGCGTCGGAGTCGGTGGGCATTTCGCGCAGCATGTAGTAGCGGAAGGCGTCTACCGCATAGGGCAGGGCGCATCCAGAAGCATCAGCCAAAGCTTGCGCCACCTCTAAGGGCGCGTACACATTGCCCAGCGACTTCGACATCTTTTGTTTGTTCACAATCCACCAGCCGTGCCCGTAGAGGCGTTCGGGCAGCGGCAAGCCCAGCGCCATCAGCATCGCGGGCCAAATCGTGGCGTGGAAACGGGGCAAGATATCTTTGCCCATCAACTGCAGGTCGGGGGGCCAAATGTCTAGGTAGGCTTCGCCGCGCTCCAACCAGCCCGTAGCAGTAAGATAGTTCAGTAGCGCGTCGAACCAGACATAGACCACGCCCGCTTCGGGATCATCGGGCACAGGTACGCCCCAATCGGCGCCCGAACGGCTCACCGCCACATCTTGCAAGCCCTCTGCAATAAAGCCAAGTGTCTCGTTGCGACGCACCTCGGGCTCGATGAAGTGCGGATTGGCGGCGATGTGTTCGCGCAGGCGCGACTCATATGCCGAAAGACGGAAGTAATAACACGGCTCGTCGCGCCACTCCAACGGTTTGCCGCAATCGGGGCAGGTTTTCGACTCGCCAATTTTGCTGGGGGCAAAAAAGGTCTCACACGAGATGCAATACCAGCCTTGATAGGTGCCTTTGTAGATATCGCCCTGCTCGCGCAGGCGGCGGAACACTTCCGTAACCACTTGCTTATGGCGCGCCTCTGTGGTGCGGATGAACACATCGTATTCAATGTGCAGCGCGCGCCAAGTGCGCTCGAACACTTCCGCCATCTCGTCGACAAACTGTTGGGTAGGCACGCCGCGTTCTTGGGCAACGCGGTGCACTTTAGGCGCGTTCTCGTCGGTGCCCGTAAGGAAGTACACGGGGCGCCCACGCCGCTTGTGATAGCGTGCACAGGCGTCTGCAACGATGGTCGTTAGCGCGGTGCCAATGTGTGGCACGCTGTTGACGTAATAGATGGGCGTCGTGATGTAATACCGTTTCATGGCGCGTCGGCAGTAAGTGTACCTGACGGGTACACTGATGGTGCATGTGGGCGTTGGAATGTCGTCGGCTGGGCAAGCGGTTTGGCGAACGGTGGGTGTTTCGGGGCTTGGAGTTGAGCTTACAGATGGGCACGGTGCTGTTGGTGCGCGGGGCGAACGGTTCGGGTAAGAGCACGCTACTACGTCTGATGGCGGGGCTGCTTGCGCCCACCGAAGGCACGGTGGTGTTGCGCTATCAGGGCACGCCCGTCGCTGACCGCAAACGCTACTTGGGCTGGTGCGCTGTTGATGGCGCGCTGTATCGCGAGTTGACGGGCTATGAGCACCTGCGATGGTGGGCGCAGGTGCGCAATCTGCCTGCCGAGCGCGATTTGCTGCTTACCCACTTGGAGCGCTTTGAACTGGGGCATCGCGCCCACGAGCGAGTGCGCGCCTACTCAGCAGGCATGCGTCAACGCCTGCGATTGGCGTTAGCCACTTACGGCGCACCACCGCTGCTGCTGCTGGACGAGCCAGACGCTGGACTGGACAGCTCAGGGCTACGACTATTAGAACGCACTCTCCATGAGCAAGCCACTTACGGAATCGCCTGCTTCGCGACCAACCGCGCCGAGTTTGCCCGCTGGGGCAACCTCGCGCTGGAGCTGGGTTCGTGAAGTCATCGCTATTTGGCGCAAAGACCTGGCGCAGGAATGGCGCTTGCGGCAGGGCATCGTAGCGTCGCTGCTAATGGGCGTGGCGACGGTGGTGGGCATTGGCTTCGCCGCGCTGGGGCAAACGCTTTCGGCAGGACTGCAGGCGGGGTTATTTTGGACAGCGTTGCTGTTTGGGCTATTTCCAGCGCTAGCGCGTGGCTTCATCGTGGAGGAGGAAACCGGCACAGCGGACTTGCTGCGCATCGGAGCACGCCCAGCAAGCATCTTTTGGGGCAAATGGCTGTTTCACGCGACGCTGTATGCCCTGCTAAGCGTAGTGTTGGTGCCGCTATACGCGCTGCTGGTGGCGCCCCCACGCGGACACGCGCTAGGGTGGCTGCTGCTCTGGCTGGGCGGCGGTTTTTGCCTGACCAGCATTCTCACGCTATGCGGGGCGCTGGTGGCGCAGACCACTGTGCGGGGTGCGTTGCTGGCAGGGTTGACCTTTCCACTCCTGCTACCGCTTATCCTCATCTTGATTGCAGGCACGCGACAAGCGCTAGAAGGGGCACTGCCCGCCGAACCGTTGCAGGGCATTTTCGGCTACGCGCTTGCGCTCAGCGCGGGCGGCGCATGGGTGTTCGAAAAAGTGTGGCAGGAATGAACGCCTCTGCAGCGAAATATTGCACCGACGCACCCACCGCTGGTATTCCGAGGTGATTTCTTATGCGAAAGGTGGCTCTTGTGGCTGGAATCGGGACGATTTTTGCTTGTGCATTGGCACAGGTGCAGATGCAAGCGTACCTAGAGCAAGAACCAAATAACAGTTTCTCTAATCCGCAGATAATCGTATCACCCGTTAGTCAATCACAGGGATTTGTTGTTTGGGAAGCGATGTTGGATCCTGTGCGCGACCGCGACTTTTATCGGTTCCAAGTCGTGCAAGCAGGCACGTACTCTATTCGGGTGGACACAAACTTGGATGCGGTGCTGCGCTTGTACGATGCGCAAGGCAACGTGATTGCTGAAAACGACAACTTCGGTAACCCTGATTTGCCCATCGCCCCCCTTGCGCCTGGGCTTACGCACACGCTGGAGGTGGGCGTTTATGTTGTTGAAGTGTTCTACTACCCGCGCGTGTTGGGGCGGGCGCGCTACGCCCTTCGGGTGTTTCCAGGCACTACGGCGCCCGATTACGACCCCACCGAACCGAACGATACCCCTGAACAAGCCATCTATCTGGGACGATTAGCAGGAGGCGAGTTTATCACCCAAGACTACCGATTTCTTGGCTATGGCACGAATGATGTTGACGCCTATCGCTTTGAGTTAGACACTACGGGCTTGACGCTGACCATCCGCACGCAAACCTATATGGACACTGTTATTCGCGTGCTTACGCCCGACGGCAGGGTGCTGGAGAACGACGATTCCGACTGGGATGTTTTCAACCCAGCGGCGTCACAAATACAAATCAACTTGGCACCGCGCGGTACCTACTACGTGTTGGTGCGTGCGGGCATCGGTTGGGGTGGCTACTACCGCTTGCGCGTGAGCGCGCCCTTGCCCGATGAGGTGGTGCTGCGCGATGGCGACGCAGAATTTCGCCTACGCGATTTGAGCGGCTCGCCCTTGCGCAACCCCGTTAATAATGCCGATTGGGCACAGGGCGGCACCGACCACTTCTATCAGATCGGCTGGTGGTATCGCGTGGAGGGCGAACATAGTCGCGAACTTACCCTAAGCGAGTTCCGCTTTTTTGAGCAACACCGCCCCAACCGCGCAACACTTACCTACTTAGAGCCGAATGGAATAGTGCTGGCAACCCACTATGAACTGCGCCGCACACGCGAGGGTGGCAGCGTTCTCTACGCCGACTTGACCGTGATCAACTTTCAGTTCCAAACGCGCACCTTCCAACTGTTCCACTTCGCTGACCCCGACTTAAACGGCGCCACACTCAACCAAGCCCGATGGGATGACAGGCGCATATTGGTGCAACACACGCCCTCCGGCAGTAGCCCCACGCGCTTGTGGATTGCCGCGCTGACCCCCTATACTCACTGGCAGGTGTCCCAACACCCGCAATTGATAGACTTGCTGGTAGACGAAGCACCCACCACTCTAAGCGACGGCTCTTTGCCGTTAGATGACGACTTCACAGGCGCGTTCCAATGGACAGTTACCTTGGCGCCATTCGAATTCCGAACCGTTCGGGTGCACTACGCACTCAACACGGCGTTCGTGCCCAGCCCAGCGGATATTGACCGTGACGGGTGTGTCAATGATGCGGACCTCCTCACCATTTTATACAAGTTTGGAGCAGTTGCGCTCGGCGACCCTGCCGATATCAACGGCGATGGGATTATCAACGATGGCGATTTGCTGGAAGTGTTGTATCAGTTTGGCTTTGGCTGCCAATAGGGTATGCTAATAACGACTTCGGGCAACGGCGCCCCGAGTTTTTGACGGAGGAGCCTATGAGCGAGAAGGAGATTATTCCGTATCGTCCGGGATTGGAAGGTGTAACGGCGGGCATCAGCGCGATTTCGGATGTGATTGCAGCGGAGAATCGCCTTATTTATCGGGGCTATGACATTCGCGATTTGGCGCAGCACTGCTCGTTTGAGGAAGTCGCCTACCTGTTGCTGATGGGGCAGTTGCCCACGCGTGCGCAACTGGAGCAGTTTGAGGGCGAGCTGAAAGCGCAGCGTGAGCTGCCTGACGCGGTGTATAGTGTGTTGCGCACTCTGCCCAAGGGCGGTAATCTGATGGCTGCGCTGCAAGCAGGCGTGGCGACGCTCGGTATGCTGGATCCCACCGCTGATGACAACTCCCACGAGGCGAACCTGCGCAAAGCCGTGCGCCTGACCGCCAGCATGGCAACGCTGGTAGCAAACGGCTATCGCATCCTCAACGGGCAAGAGCCTGTGCCTCCACATCCGACCTTAGGGCACGCAGCAAACTTCCTATATATGCTGTTTGGGCGCGAGCCCGAACCGCTGCACGCGCAGGTGATGAACCTCACCTTCATTCTCTACGCCGAGCACGGCTACAACGCCTCCACCTTCACCGCGCATGTAATCGCCTCCACCTTAGCCGATATGTACTCGGCAGTGGTCGGGGCAATCGGCGCGCTGCGCGGACCGCTGCACGGCGGCGCCAATGAAGCCGCTATGGAAGCAATACTGGAAATCGGCACGCCCGACCGTGCTGAAGCCTGGGTGCTGGAAAAACTCGCCCAAAAGGCGCGCATCATGGGCTTCGGACATCGCGAATACAAAACAGGCGACATCCGCGCCGTTATCCTGAAACAGTATGTGCGCCAACTCGCCGAACACACAGGGCGGATGGACCTCTACCAAATCCAAGAAATCATGGAGCAAGTGATGCTGCGCGAGAAAAACTTGTATCCGAATGTGGACTTCCCCGCCGCAGCAGTGTACTACATGATGGGCATTCCGATCCCGCTGTACACGCCGATTTTCGCCGCCGCGCGCATCGTGGGCTGGACAGCGCATGTAATCGAGCAGCATGACGAAAATCGCCTTATCCGCCCACGCAGCGACTACAAGGGGCCACGCGATCTGACCTTCGTGCCCATCGAGCAGCGTGGCTAGGCGTTTGCCCAGTGTGAATGCGGCCCCCGAAGCTGGCTGGGTATACTCTGCCAACAGTCTCGGGGGCTGCTGAATGCTGAGGTGAGCGCCATGCGATTCTGGATGGGGTTAATTGGACTGCTTTTGCCGCTTGCTGGGGGCGCTGCGCAATCCGCGAGCCAAATTTTAGACCAAACCGCGCGCCGCTACGCCAATCTGCAAGCACTGCGTGTAGAAATGCGCTCCGTGATTACCTATGAAATCCACGCCCAGGGCACAGAAGTACGCTCTACCATGCAAGCCGTGCACACCGCGCTCATGCGACGCCCCAACTTCTTACAACTGCTCATTCGCGAGCAAAGGCAAACCGCATTTGGCGGTGGACTTTACTCCGACGGCACAAACTTGTACATTGAGAACGCCGCACTTCGGCAGACGCTGCGCCGCGACGCGCCCAAAACACTCCGCGAAATATACACCCAGCGAACCCTTGCCGAAGCCAGCATGCTGATGATCGGTATTGATCCGATGTACCTGAGCATCTACGGCGATTGGCGTAGGGCAGCCAGCGCTCCTAAGCTCGTCGGGCGCGAACGCGTTGGTAATCGCCCCGCCTACAAAATCACAGTGCGCCTTGACCCCAGCGCATTTGAACAACGGGGCATCACTGCCACACAAACCCTCTGGATCGGCGTGCAAGACAAGCTCATCTGGCGATCCCAGATCAACTTACGCATGAACTATCAAGGACAAACACTGCGCTGGAGCTTCGCCGCCACCATCACTCGTCAAGAGGTCAACCCTAACCTCTCTGCAGGGGCATTCGTCTACAAACTGCCCAAGGATTTCAAGCTCGTGGAGCGATTTGAGATGCCCGACCCATTTGCTGGGGTCGCGGCGATGAAAGGTAAGCCTGCTCAAGCGTTTGCCCTCAAAGACCTCAGCGGCAAGGAGGTGCGCCTTGCGGACTACAAGGGCAAGGTGGTGGTGCTGAACATTTTTGCCCACTGGTGCGGCCCGTGCCGGCGCGAGGCGCCTGAACTAGAGAAAGATATTTGGCAAGCTTACCGCGATCGCGATGTGGTGGTGTTAGGCATCGCCACTTGGGCAAATGGCGACCCGCTCAAGCAAGCGGAGGCATTCGCGAAGGAGTTCAAGCTCACTTTCCCCGTGTTGGTGGATGCGGACAACAAGGTCGCTGAACTTTACAGCGTGCAAGGCGTGCCCACAACCTATGTGATCGACAAAGAAGGCGTCATCCGCGAAGTCATCGTGGGCGTGGATATGGATAAGCTCAAGCGTGCTATTGAAGCACTGCTGTAGCCTCAGTCCATCTATGCTGAGAGGCTGGTTGCGATAGGCGGCTGGACGCCATCTTGGTGCCAGCCAAGCTCGCCTGTGCGGGCTAAGGCATCGCGTCGGCGTCCCCACTAGTGACAAAGCTTTTGCCTACAAAAAACATCATGTCGCCCCGAGCGCAGCGAGGGGTCTCAGTGGCTTGGTTCGAGATTCCTCGCTTCGCTCGGAATGACAGAGACCTTTGACTGCAAGGACAGAATGTCACCCCAAGCGTAGTGAGAGGGCTCAGCCCTGCTCTGCCTCAGATTCCTCGCCTTCGGCTCAGAATGACAGGTAAGTCGGTGCGCTAACAACGCTGTCATTCCGAGTGCAGCGAGGGATCCAACTCGTTCCCAGGCAAGGAGGGCCTAATTCGGCGCGGTTCGCAGCCCCGTTGGAATTTTCAGCTCATCGTGCAGGCACGCCAGCTGCTCCCACGCATAGCCGATGCGCAACACGGTCATTTCATCAAACGGCTTGCCGATGATTTGCAGCCCCACAGGCAAGCCGTTCACGAATCCGCACGGCACACTTAGTCCGGGCAAGCCCGCGAGGTTCACAGGAATGGTGAGTACATCGGCGAGCTTCATCGCCAACGGGTCGTCTACCAGTTCGCCGATTTTGAAGGCGGGGGTGGGCGTTGTGGGGCATACCAGTGCGTCTACCTGCTGGAACACGGCGTCGAACTGTTGGCGCAGGAGTGTGCGCCCCTTCTGCGCCTTGAGGTAGAAGGCATCATAATAGCCCGACGACAGCGCGTAGGTGCCGATAATAATGCGCTGAATGACCTCCTTGCCGAACCCTGCCGCGCGGGTGGCTTCCATCATGCCGATGTGCCCCTTCTCTGCCCCCACGCGCAGCCCGTAGCGCACGCCGTCATAGCGTGCCAAGTTCGACGAGCACTCCGCAGGCGCTAAGATATAGTAAATTGCCAGCGATTGCTCCGCCATCGGCAGCGATACTTCCTGAACTTCCGCGCCGACCGATTCCAGCAATCCGACGGCTTTGCGCACCACCTCGGCGACCTCGGGTTGCACACCCTGCCCGAAAAACTCCTTGGGCATGCCAAGACGGATGCCTTTGATGTCTTCTACCAACGCTTCGCGGAAGTCGGGCACGGGCAGGTCGACGCTGGTGGCATCTAAGGGGTCTTTGCCTGCGATGGCGTTGAGCATGATTGCGCAATCTTCAACGGTCTTGGTGATAGGTCCAATCTGATCCAGCGAGGAGGCGTAGGCGATGAGTCCGTAGCGGCTCACGCGCCCGTAGGTGGGTTTGAGACCGACCACGCCGCAGAACGCTGCAGGCTGCCGAATGGAGCCGCCCGTGTCGGAGCCGAGCGTGGCGTATGCCATATGTGCGGCGACCGCCGCTGCCGAGCCGCCCGACGAGCCGCCTGGCACGCGCTCTAAGTCCCATGGGTTGCGCGTGATGTGAAACGCCGAGTACTCGGTGGAGGAACCCATCGCGAACTCGTCCATGTTGAGCTTGCCGAGGAACACAGCGCCCAGTTCGCGCAGGCGTCGCACCGCGGTGGCATCATACGGGGGCACGAAGTTGTGCAAAATGCGCGAGGCGCAGGTCGTGCGTACGCCCTTTGTGCAAAGGTTGTCTTTGAGGGCGATGGGCACGCCCAGCAGCGGGGTGCGTTCGCCCGCGTCCAAACGCGCTTGGGCTTCACGCGCCATCTCGCGCGCCAATTCGGGCGTAGGCGTGATAAACGCCTGAACTTTCGGCTCCACCGTGCTAATGTGGGTCAGCATTATCTCGGTCAGTTCCACTGCCGAGATTTCGCGCTGCTGCAACTTGCGACTGATTTCGGCAAGGCTCAGCGTCAGCAGTTCCTGCATTTATTCCTCCACAATGCGGGGTACAATGAACAGCCCATCGCGGGCTTCAGGCGCGTTTGCCAACGCCTCTTCACGAGGTAGCGTCTCGCCAATCACGTCCTCGCGAAAGGCGTTATACACGGGAATCGAGTGCGAGGTTGGCTCGATATCGTCCAGCGGCAGTGCTTGCAGGCGTTCGAAATGCGCCATCAGCGCGTTGATATGGTGCATTAGCTCGGTCAGTTGCTCGTCGCTCAGCTCCAGCCGTGCCAGTTTCGCCGTGTGGCGCATCTGCTCCAAAGTAATCGCCATCGCCCTTCGCTCTCCGTGCCTAAAAGTATACCTGCCGCGCTCAATTTAGCCCCGCGTTTGGAGCAGTCGCTCCACATAGCGCGCCAGAATATCGGTTTCGATGTTCACACGCGCCCCCAACGCCTTGTGAGAAAGGTTCGTGACCTGCCAAGTATGAGGAATAATCCACACAGTGAACCAGTCGTCATTCACATCTACCACAGTGAGGCTAATCCCGTCTACAGCGATGGAGCCTTTGGGCACGATGTAGCGCATGTAGTAAGGGTCGTCCAGTTGGAACTTGAGGATGCGCCCATTGCCTTCCTCGCGAATCTCGACAAGGCGTGCGGTGGTGTCTACGTGCCCTTGCACGAAGTGCCCGCCGAGGCGGCTTTGGGGGGTTAGCGGGCGTTCCAAATTCACGATATCGCCGGGTTGCAGCTCGCCCAAGTTGGTGCGGCGCAGGGTTTCAGGCACAGCATCAAACGCGAGCAAGTCGCCTTCAGTGTGCTGCACGGTCAGGCAGGTGCCGTTAATAGCTAAGCTTTCGCCCACAGCCATCGGAAAGGCGCGAATTACAAAGCGCGCGCCTCCTTCGGGATGCCTGTGAACGCTGTGGACAACGCCTGTGGCTTCAATAATGCCCGTGAACATACTGACAAGTAGGATACCTGTTCCGTCGATGGGTATACTGCACGGCGTGGGTATTGTGGAGTCGCTCTGGGTGGCGTTGGACACGCTGCGCGCGCACAAGCTGCGCTCGTTTTTGACGATGCTGGGTGTGATTTTTGGCGTGATGGCGGTGGTGGTGATGGTCGCGCTGATTGAGGGGGCGCGCGTGAGCGTGGTGCAAGAGTTCGAGAAACTTGGCTCGGATGTGATTATTGTAGCGTTTGACCCCTCCGAGCGAGTGCGCCGCGAGCAGCGCGGCGGCACAGTGGAAGGTCTGAAACTCAGCGACCTCTATGCCATCCGCGAGCTGCCCGAACTGCGCGTGGTAGCTGCGGAACGCAGTCTGGGCGAGAAAGAGTTGGTTTTTCAGGGCGAGAAGGTGCGCGCTTCACTCATAGGTGTTAGCGAAGATTACCTCCTCGTGCGTGCTTTAGAGGTAGAGCGAGGACGATTTTTTGAGCCATACGAGGTCGAGCAAGGCGAGAAGTTGTTGGTGTTGGGCTACGAGACGGCACGCAAGTTGTTCGGTCAGCGAGACCCGATTGGGCAGACGGTGCTGATGGATGGCACGCAGGCGTTGGTGGTGGGCGTGTTGCAAAAGCGCGGCCGCGGCTTCGGCGAGAACTTGGACGAGGGCGCGTACATTCCGCTGTATGCGGCGCTGCGGCGCTGGGCTGGCGATGAAACGCTTAGCATGATCCTCGCGATGCCCCGTACGCGTGAGCAAACTCCGCGCGCGATGGATGCGATTTGGGAAACGCTGATGCGCCTGCATAACAACCAGCCCGACTTCCGCGTTGATACATTGGAGAGTATTCTACAAGCCATCACGCGCGTGATTGCGCTGTTTGGGGTGTTGCTGGGGAGCATTGCGGGGCTGGCGTTGCTGGTGGGCGGTATAGGGATTATGAACATTATGCTGGTCTCTGTGACGGAGCGTACGCGCGAGATTGGGCTGCGCAAGGCGGTCGGAGCCCAAAAATGGCATATCTTGGTGCAGTTTCTGATAGAAGCTGCCGCTTTAGCAACGATTGGTGGGCTGATTGGCATGGCGCTCGGCTGGGGCGTGGGCGAGCTGATCGAGTGGGCTACCAAGCAGACCGACGCTTTTGGCGATAACGGGTTGACTTTCCATTTTCCGCTGTGGGCGGCGGTAGGGGCGTTTCTGTTTTCGGCGTCAGTCGGGGTGGTGTTTGGGCTCTATCCGGCGTGGCGGGCGGCAAACTTAGATCCCATCGTCGCCCTGCGATATGAATAGGGATTATGCGAAGAGCAGTTCCCCCCACAGCGCTGCGCTATTCACGCCTGATAACCCCCTTCCTGCAGGTGCTCCCCGCGGCGCGAGGGGAACCGACAACCCGGCGATCGAGCCTCCTCGCTGCGCTCAGGGTGGTAGTGGGTTTTCCAATCCTGCCCCCCTCCCGTAGGTTCCCCCCGCTACGCGAGGGGAACCGAGAGTTTTTCGGCTCCCCCCACAAGTAGGGGGAACCTAAAGGAGGGGGGCTGATAAATCGGGCAAGGGCTTTGGCAGTTATGCCAAAGCCCTGTATCCTTGCCTCTCCTCCAAAAGGACACCCCAGGTCTACGGTGTGCGCACAGTAATGATGTTGCTTGCCAGCGAGGGGTTGCCGCTGGTATCTACCGCGCGCACATAGTACTGGTACTCGGTGTTGGGATGCAGCCCTGCGTCGGTGTAGGTGGTTTCAGCGGCAAAGGTTGTGCCGATTTTACGGAACTTCGGCTCGTGAGGCGCGCGCCGCCAGACTTCATAGAAGACCACTTTGTCATCGTCCGAGGAAGCGTTCCAGCGCAGCACAACCCGCGACGATGAGGGCGACTGCCCCTGTAAGTTTGTGGGGCGCGTGGGGCGCGTGCGGTCTGCGGGGAACACGGCGGTGGCGATGGCAATGGGGGGTGCCTTGTCGCTTGCCAGCCATGCCTGATACAGCTGCTGCCCCCAGCTGTCGGTGGTGTTGGCGTCGCGCAGGAACTCCACATACTCGCGGGTCATCACTTGGAAGTAAAGCGTAGCGCGCACTTTCACGGTGCCGGGGGGCAGGCGGTAGGCAGTATCATCCCAGAACTGCCCGTCGCGGTAGTTGGCGCCCACAGGCGCGATCTTGAACTGCTCGAAAGTGCTGCGGCGGAACCCGCGCGGTGGAATCCGATTGTCGCTCAACACGCGGTTTGCACGCATCATGTGGAAGGTCGGTGTGTTACCATCGGCCAGCTTCACGCGATAGATTTTCGCCTGCGGGTCTTCAATCAAAGTGGCGGTGTCGAAATCGTAGCGTCCCGATTCGGCAATCACGCGCCCATTGCGGTCTATGAACTCCACATGCAACCATGCGCGGCGCGATTCAGGGTCGCCGCTGGGGAACTTGTGCCCTGTGAGGTTCGTCACGCGAAATACAATGATGGGGCTGCCTGCCTTGGGAGCTTGTACCACGCTCAGCTTGGCGGAAGTGCGTAGGAAGTCAATCGTGCGGTTGCGCCCTGCAATGAGGGCATCCAACTCGCGCTCGCTGTAGTTCCAAAACATCGGTAGGATTTGCGGCACCCAATAATTGCCCCCCACGAACGAGTGCTGTGCTAAGTCGGGGCGCACGGGGAGGAAGTCATAAATCGCTGCCCTGCCCGCAACGCGCGGCATGTGGCAAGTCTGGCACTCAATGCCTTTCTGAGCGAACTCGCTGAGCTTCCACTCGCTGTAGATGCGGTCAATCGGGAAGTACTCGTGGGGCGCTTGGGTGCGCGGGTCTTGCGCCAGCAGCGGGTTGCTCACATCGTGGCACACGCCGCAGAAGCTGCTGCTTTGGTGGAAGGGTGAGTATTGCCACTCGTGGTTTGCCAGCGAATCGGCGCGTGGTCCGCGCTTGGCGGGGTCGTTGCTGATGACAAACATCCCGTTGCCAATGCCAGGCACAGGGGCATCCGACAAGGCGCGCCCCTCCTCGCTGCGGGGGTCTACCATCCGGTGGCAGTGGTCGCAGGTGATCCCATGAAGATCTTCGTGCTCGAAGTTAGAACCATCGTATGGGATAGAGCGCCCTTCCAGCCACGCGCCCGGAGCATGGCAGCGCCAGCAGAACTGCCCCACACCAGGGGCATCTTGCTCGGCTATTGTAAGCGCCGCGCGAAACACCGGGTCGCGTGCTGCCTGCGCCATCATATTGCCCATCCATTGGAAATGTTGCTCATGCTCGCTGTTGTAGTAAGGGTCGGGTCCTTCAGCAGTTGCGGGATTGTTGACATATTGGCTATCGCCATGGCAATAAACACATAGCTCTGTAGACTGGAATGCGTAGCTCCCTGGATTGGGCTGAGAACCAGGTAGGTAAAAGTTGCCTCCGCTTATGGCAATCAATGCGCTAATAGGTACACTATAGAGAGCAACTACGCTCATCTGCCTCCATTTCGCCATCCGCTTTTCGCCTCCAGCCCATATTATAGCCTAAGTAGCTACCTGCCCGTTTGAGCAAGCAAGATTCCTCGCCTCGCTTGGAATGACAAAGCGCTTTGCGCAAAGATAAACTTGTCATTCCGAGCCGAAGGCGAGGAATCTAAGGCAGGGCATGCTTGAGA
>JAUQOS010000038.1 GCA_030550775.1 Armatimonadota bacterium | reverse complement strand
CAGGAGGGGGGGCGAGATTGAAAAACCCACTGCGCGAGGCGGGAAGATCCGCTGCGAAAAGCGTGCGGCGGAACCCAAGCGATGGACCGTTGTCAGGTGGGGGGCGCAGTATTTAGCGTAGCCAAATAACTGTGTGGAGGTTGGACAGGCGATAAACGCACTGGTATTGGCGGAGTAGCTGCGCGTTGCCGAAAGCGGCGCGTCGCCCTTGCTGTGGTGCGACGCCCGATTTTTGACAGCTTCTGCTGAGGGCTTATTTTGCTGAGAGCGGCGCTAGAGCGACGCGGATGGCGTTGATTTGCGCCATTAGGTGGGCGAATGTCTCTGGGTTGAGCGACTGCACGCCGTCGGAGAGGGCACGGTCGGGGTGCGGGTGCACTTCAATCAGCAAACCGTCGGCGCCAGCAGCCACTGCGGCTAATGCCACAGCTGGCACGTAGCGAGCGTGCCCGATCCCGTGGCTGGGGTCTACGATAACGGGCAGGTGGGAGTGATACTTGACAACGGGGATGGCGTTGATGTCTAAGGTGTTGCGCACATAGGCGCGGTCAATAGGCACGATGCCACGCTCGCACAGCATCACTTGTTCGTTGCCGTTGGTCAGTAAGTACTCGGCAGCGCCGAGCCACTCGTCGATGGTGGCGCTGGGAGCGCGTTTGAGCAACACGGGTTTGCCCGACTTGGCAGCCTCCACCAGCAGGGGGAAGTTTTGCATGCTGCGGGCACCGATTTGTAGAATATCAATATATTCGGCAGCCAACTCCACATCGCGGGGGTCTAACACTTCGCTGACGGTGAGGATATCCACCTCGCGGGCGACGGTGCGCAGAATTTCCAGCCCTTCGCGCTGCAGCCCCTGAAACGAGTAGGGCGAGGTGCGCGGCTTGTAGGCGCCCGCGCGCAGAATCTGAGCACCTGCGGCTTTGACGGCGCGAGCGGCTTCGGACAGTTGCTCATAACTTTCTACGGCGCAAGGGCCCGCCATCACGGCGAATCGCCCACCGCCGATTTCCACGCACCCTACGCGCACCACCGTATCATGCGGGTGGAAGTCGCGCGATGCCAGCTTGTAGGGGCGCGTGATGTGGATGACCTGGTCCACGCCGTCCATCGCCGACAGGTGCTGGTCTAACACAGGACGCAGTTCGGGCGGAATTGCGCTGGGGATGCCGATTGCCACGCGTTGCCCCCCAGGCAGCACTAGCGCCTGAAGCCCGTGCGCGTGAATAGCTTCACAAACTGCCTGAATCTGTGCTTCCGTCGCTTCGCGTTTCATCAAAACCATCATAGCGAACGCTCCCTTTGCCTATCAGCCCCCTCGCTGGCAAGCAGTCTCCCACACCAAGCCACACTGCTTGAGTACATTATACCTCAGCCTAGCGAAAGCCCGCTACTAATGCTTGCGCCAGCACGCCCCAACCGTTTGCCAGTGTGAACACCAATAGTTTCGCAGGCATTGACACTACGACGGGAGGCAGCATCATCATGCCCATCGAGAGCAAAATGCTGGCAACCAGCAAATCAATCACCACGAAGGGGATGTAGATGTAAAAGCCGATGATGAAGGCGGTTTTCAGTTCGCTCAAGATGAAGGCGGGGATGAGAGTGGTCAGAGGCAAATCGTCGGGGGTGCGGGGCGGGGGCTGTTTACTGAGCCGAATGAACAGGTTCAGGTCCTCGGTGTAGGTCTGGCGCAGCATAAAAGTGCGGATGGGCTTCTGGGCGCGTTCTAACGCTTGCTCGAAGGTGATTTGTTGCTTCATGTAGGGCTGGAGCGCGGTACGGTTGATTTCTTCCAGTGTGGGCGCCATCACATAAAAAGTTAGGAACAGGCTCAGCCCCACAATCACAGGTGTGGGCGGGATGTTGGGGGTACCCAGCGCGCTTTTGAGGAATGAGAGCACGATAACAATCCGCGTGAAAGCGGTCATCATCAGCAAGATAGACGGGGCGACGGAAAGCAGAGTCAGCAGGGCAAGGATTTGAAGTGAGGTAGAAACCTCTTGGGGATTGCGCGCGTTGCCCACTTCGACACTGATGCGCGGCAGGGGCATGGTTTCTTGCCCAACTGCCCATGTGATACACAGCCCCAGCATCAAGATGAGTAGCGCGCGTAATGCAGACCGCATTAGTCACCTCCAAGTAGGTGTTGTAATCGCTGACAGGTTTCGCGCAGGCGGGCTTGCACATAGGCAGCGGCTTCCTGCTGAGAGTCAGGTGGAGGGGGGGTGGGGGTAGCGCGACGCAGGATTTGCTCGAAGGGGCTGTCGCGCGTTGGAGCCGGTGGCGGCAAGGTGTCGGTGAGGTCGGCTAAGAGTTGCATGCCTTGTGGGGTGGCGCCAATCAGTAGCAGTTTCTCGCGGGCTTTGACCAGCAGCAAGGTGCCTCCGGGTGCGCTGCGCGCCTCGAGGATGCGCACTTGTCCATCAAGAGGCGAGCCGTCGCCCGTTTTGCTTACCCAGCGCAGCAGTTTAGGCAGCCCCCAACGCAAGCCCGCAGCCACGATTAACAAGGCGATACCCAGCTGCGCCCAGTTCGGCGTGCTCTCAGCAGGGGCGACGCGCGTAAGGGGAGTATCGGGGCGCGTGCCAAACGCGCCCGGCTCCAACGTGGGCGTATCCATCTGGGCAGATGCCCATAGAATTAGCAGCCATAGCCCCACAAACAGCCCTGTTTGGCGGTAAGTGTACGGTTGCATGTTAGGCTCCTAAGCGTTGCACGCGCTCAGTGGGCGGGATGATTTCGGTGATGCGCACGGCGAAGTTATCCTCTACGACCACGACCTCGCCCCGTGCAATCAGCCTGCCGTTGACGAGCACCTCCACTGGCTCGCCCGCTGCCTTTTGCAGCTCCACGATGGAGCCAGTGCCCACTTCCAGCAGCTCGCGCACCAGCATCGTCACGCGCCCCAGCTCCACCGACACCTCCAGCGGGATGTCAAGCAGCAGGTCGATATTGCGTTCGGGGGCTTCTTCCGCCTCAGCGAAGGGATTGAAGGGCGCGGGGGTGGCGGTAGGGGTGTAGGCGGGTGCAGCTGGTTCGGCAGCGAGCGTGCTGAGCGGATCTGGGGCCGCTTCGGGCATGCCTAACAACGCGCGGGCTAAATGTTCGGTGAGCAACCAGCTCAGGCTAATCGGGGGGCGGTCGGGCACTTGCACCACAAAGCGGGTGATAATGGCTTCATCAACCGTGAGGAAGTTCGGTGGAAACACGATTGGCTCGTAACGCGCTATCACCTGTTCAGGCGTGAAGGTTTTGCCGCTGATGTTGCCAAAGGCAATCGCCAGCCCTTGCATCAGGTGCGTGCCAAACTCCTGCACGGTAGGTAGGATGGATGTGTCGACGGTTTCGGGCGCAGTGCCCAGCAGGGCTTCCAGCAGCGCTTTTTCGGCAGCAGCGCGCTCGCCTGGCTGCTGGCCCACCACGAATAAACAGGGGGCATCGCTGCACTCACTAAATTGGGCGTGGATGTGCAGCACGGTGTCTGCGGATAGCCCCGTCAGGTCGCTGAGAGGCACGGTGGTGGTTGTCGGGGTTGGGATTTCCACCAATGTGTTATTTTGTTCCGACAGGTACAGCGCCACGCTTTGCCACACCTGTGCCTGCTTAGCAACAAACTGCGTCAGTACCTCTGCCGAGACCTCACTCACAGTTCACTCCTCCGAGACCACATCGGTAATCGTCACGACCAGGCGTCGGTTGCGCACGGCGGGTTTGCCCCGAAACTTTACGCGGTTTTCCACCAACACATCCAGCTTGCCGTTGACAGGGGTATCCAGCACAAGGGTATCGCCCACCTTGAGCGCGAGCAACTCGCGCAGGCGCATGCGGGTTCTACCCAGCCGCACATGGCAGGTCATCGTGGTGCGGTGCAGATGCTGGATCAGGGCACGGCGCAGCAGGGGGGTGGAGCGTTTGCCCGCACTGGAGACCCAATTTTGCGAGCTAAGACGGGGCGTAATCGGCTTGATAACCATATGAGGCACGCAGAGGCTCATCGCATCACGGCGTTCGCCCAGGCGCGCTTCCATCAACGCGGTGATTACGATATCACTGGGCGGGGCGATCTGTACAAACTGCGCACTGGTCTCCAACGACTCGATTTTGGGATCCACTTGCAGAATGCTTTCCCATGCGCTGCGGAACGCCATCAGCATGCGCTCGCCTAAGGTGAGCACCAGCGGCTTCTCAATCTCGGTGAAGGCAGCGCGCTCAATCGGCTTGCCGACGCCCCCTAACAGGCGATCCAGCATCGTGAACACCAGCGCGAAATCCATCTCCAGCACCGACTCGCCCGATAGGGGGGGCGCGCTGAACACGATGAACGCCGATTGCTTGAGCGAGCGCAGGTAATCCTCGTAAGGAATTTGTTCCAGCGAGATGAGTTCGATATGCATTGGCACGCGCAAGTAGGTGGCAAGGTTTGTGGAGCAGAGTCGGGCGAAGGTTTCGAATACCATCTGTAGGGTGCGCAGCTGATCGCGCGAGAATTTGTCGGGTCGGCGGAAGTCGTAGACCTCGTAGGCGATGGTTTTTTTCTGAGCGCGTGCTCCGCCCGCAGGCGCAGCAACGGGCGCGCCCAACTCACTACTTGAGTCGTCGGCAGTTAGCGATGCCAATAGCGCTTCTATTTCCGCCTGAGTGAGGATTTCGCTCACGCTTGGTGCCTCCCGCGTGCCATCCGCGCCAATTATCGGCACAGGCTGCGGCTTTTTGCAGGCATGTTGCTACCGCTGAGGGGGGTGGCACACGCGGGAACCATTTTCCTGCGAGACCTCGCCTTCGGCTCGGCATGACAGGTTGCTCACGAGATTTCTCGCCTTGCGGCTCGGAATGACATGCTTGTTGCTACAAAACAGACCTTGTCACCCCGAGCGAAGCGAGGGGTCTCGGCTATAGTTCGCTGGAGATTACTCGCCTTCGGCTCGGAATGACAATGTGGGTTCCTCGCCTGCGGCTCGGAATGACAAGCGTGGTTTGCGTAAAAGCCCTGTCGTTCCAAGCACAACGAGGAATCTCGCCCACCCAAAACTGTTAGGTCAACTTAGATCAGGGCTCTGGCGACCACAACTCAAATTCGTCATAGTCGTTTCGATGCACGCCCCGCTCGTACAAGCAGTCGTAGCTTTTGTCGCTGTGGCGCGCCAGCTCGCAGATGTAAATTTGCTCGTCTTGCATGTAGAACACGATTCTCTCATCACGCCTGCCTTGCGGAAAGATGAGTAGGTCGCTGTCGCGCATCTGCGCGATGTTGTTGTTATGCAACCGCACACGAGCCAATCGCTCAATGAGTTTTCTGAAGGCTTGCTGCTGGTCGGGTGTTAGCGAATCGTAGTAATCTCGGGCGCGACGAGAAAGAAACACGGACTGTCCGGGCAAGCTGAGCTCGAAGCGGTACGCCTCCAGATACGCTTCGCCCGCTGGCGACAGCATCACATAACCTTCCTCCTCAGAGAGCAGCATCTTAATAGCTTCGGGCAATCCTTGGAGCCACGAATGCGCTTCGCTTTCAGAACGTAAGTCTGCCTCAATCCAGTCAAAGAAATCTTCGTAGTTCACCAAGAGACTGTAGTCCCAACCAACGGGCAGGGGCGGAATTTCAATAATGTCTTTGAATGCTTCGTGGATGTAGTACACAGGCACCTCAAACAGCTGCCCAATGAGCACCGCGTACGCGATTTCGGCTTTGAAACCGCCTGTGGCGTTGATAATCACTTGACGATGTTGCTGCTTTTGCTGGCGCACTACGCGCGCCATCGTCGCGGCAAGGGCACGCAAGCCACGCACCTTGAACTGGTGTGCGTCGTAGCGCAAGTCTGGAATCTCCTCTACCCTGCATTGGTAGCCCAATTGCTGGTAATGGCGCTGCAGTGCCTCTGTGCACAGCTGCCCTTCAGGGGTTTCGGAACGCAGGAACACGAGGTAGTCATCCTCCTGGAGGAGGCGCATCAGCGAGTTGGTTTCGGCAGAGGCGCGCTCAGCAGGGGTTTGGGCAAGATACTCTCGAAGGTCGTTGAGAGTGGGGGTTTGGTCGCCGCTGATGGCTCTATCGCGGCGGAAGTTGGTCAACAGCGAGGTGCCAACCGTTGTGAGCACTGTTCGCATAAGTTCCTCCTGGCGATGTAAAGTATACTCCAAGAAACTATCGCCGGCGAAACTCCCCGTAGCGTCGGCGTCCCTACCGACGAACACAAGCCGATCCAAGTTGGCTTCGCGTGCTTGTGAACCGTCAATCCGCCCATCGCTTAGGCAGTTTCCCAAGTTCACTCGGCGTGTGAAGCGGAAGGGGTAAACTCTCATTGCGGGGTTTAGCCGACAGCCCCTGCAAGGAGGTTGGTCAATGAAACAAATACGCCTAACACTGGTTGGAATACTGCTGTTTGCCATTTGGGGATTGGGAATTGCGCAACCGCTTATTGAGCGACCGCAACTGGTAGATACCGAGTGGTTGGCGCGCAATTTGAACAACCCTAACTTACGAGTAATAGACGCGCGGGGTATGCTGCTGACTTACCTTCAGGAGCACATTCCCAACGCGATATTTCTCAGCACGGAAACGCTGCGCATCAGCCGCGGGGGTATTCCAGGGCAGTTGTTGCCCCCTGAGCGACTGGCGGAGATTTTCGGTGCGATGGGCATCGGTTCCGAGCATGCGGTGGTGGTTTACTCCAGCGTGGAGGATGCTTTTGCTGCGGCGACCTATACCGCGCTTGCCTTGATAGCGACAGGGCATCCGCGCGTGGCGATTTTGGACGGCGGCATTGAGAAGTGGAAGGCGGAGCAACGCCCGCTAACGACCAAGATTCCCACGCTGGAGCCGCGCACGCTGGTGCCTCAGCCTGACTTGAGTTTGTTCCGCACGCTGGATTGGCTACAGAAGTACCTCGATTCGCCCGAGCCTGTGCAGATGTTGGATGCGCGCTCGCCCCAGCAGTACCAAGCGGGGCATATTCCGACGGCGCAGAACCTATTTTTGCGCGAGATGCTGCGCAGTGAGGGCGACTACAGCGTGTGGCGTAGCCCCGATGAGATTCGGGCTCGGCTCAAGCAGCTGGGGATAGACCCGCAACGCCCCATCGTGGCATACTGCAACTCTGGGCGCGAGGCGAGCCAGCTCTGGTTCGCCCTGCGCTACCTCGTGGGGGCAGACGCCTACATCTACGATGGGTCGTGGGTTGAATGGAGCGCGAAAGGTATGCCAATTGAGCGCTAAGCACGAGAGCAATCGGGCTAAATGGCAACGCAACGCCTCAAAATCAAGGGCATGACTTGTGCTGCATGTGTGCGCCGGGTGGAGCGCGTGCTGATGCGCACACCCGGCGTGCAACAAGCGACAGTGAACTTCGCCACAGAAACGGCGGAGGTGGAACTTACGCAGCCTGTACCGCTCGACGCGCTGGTTGAGGCGGTGCGCAAGGCGGGCTACGAAGCCGAGCCTATAGAGGCAACGGGGCAGCAAGCATCAGACGCCCCGCCACGCGACCAGAATGCCCCAGAACCCGCGCAACCGACTGACCCCGACGCCGATACAGTGCGGCCGCTGCTGAGGCGCCTTGCTCTGAGCGCCGCGCTTACGATCCCAATTGTGGTTCTCAGTATGTTCCTGCCGCAGCCACTACCTGCACAGGGCTGGATTTTGCTGGCGCTAACGATGCCCGTGCAGTTTGGGGCGGCGTTGCCATTGTATCGCGCGGCGTGGGGCGCACTGCGACACGGCACCGCCAACATGGAGGTGCTTGTTCTGTTGGGCACATTAGCGGCGTTCTTCTACAGCCTCGCGCTGACCATGCAGGGGCACGCGCATCATCTGTACTATGAAACCTCTGCGGTGATTATAACTTTGGTGCTGCTAGGGCGCACGTTAGAAGCGCGTGCTCGCAGGCAAGCACAACGCGCGTTGGAGTCGCTGTGGCAGCTACTGCCCCGCGAAACCTTGCGCTGGAATGGCGCAGAGTACCAGCCTGTGCCCCTTAGCCAAGTGCAGGTGGGCGACCGCTTGCTGGTGCGCACGGGCGAGCGCGTGCCTGTGGACGGCATTGTGCTGGAAGGGCGCGGCTGGGTGGATGAGTCGGCGCTCACGGGCGAGTCGCTGCCGCAAGAGCGCGTGGCGGGCGAGCGCGTGTTGGGCGGCAGCCTGCTGACCGATGGCGTGTTGCATGTACAGGCGCAGGCGGTAGGTGCCGATACGGTGCTGGCGCAGGTGGCACGGGCGGTCGCTGCCGCGCAGGCACGCAAAGCGAACATCCAGCGATTGGCAGACCGCATCGCCTCAGTGTTCGTGCCCATCGTGGTGGCGATTGCTGGGCTGACTTTTGTGGGCTGGTGGCTTGCCACGCGCGACTTAGGAACGGCGTTGGTGCCTGCCGTCAGCGTGTTGGTGATTGCATGCCCCTGTGCGCTCGGGCTTGCCGTGCCGATTGCGATGCTTACAGGCGCCACGCGCGCCGCCCGCGCAGGCGTGCTGATTCGGGGGTTCGAAACGCTGGAGCGCGTGCGCCACATCGATACCATCGTGCTGGACAAAACGGGCACACTGACGCTGGGGGTACCACGCCTCGTAGCTATCCGCACGGAGGGCGTTAGCGAAGAGGATGCGCTGCGCCTTGCAGCAGGACTGGAGCAGGCGGTACGCCATCCGCTGGCAGAGGCACTTCTAACCGCGGCTCGCGAGCGCAGCCTCGCGCCCGCAGAGTTCCACGAGATCGCGGTTGTGGCAGGCGGGGGTGTGAAGGGCATCCTTGCGGAGACGCGCCAACTGGCGGTTCTTGGCAGCCCGCGCTTTGTGCGGGAGCAAGGCGTTGCTGCAGACAAAGCGTGGAACTTGCCCGTGCTGTTGGCAGTAGACGGGCGGGTGGTGGCAGGATTTGAGTTTCTGGACGAACCCCTGCCAGAGGTATCAGATGCTATAGACGCGCTTCGCCACGCGGGTCTGCGCGTGGTGCTGTGCTCGGGCGACCGCCCCGAGGCGGTGGCGCGCTTCGCGCAGCAGGTGGGCATTACCGAGTGGCACGCCGCGCAACTGCCCCACGACAAAGCCGCGTTAGTGCGTCAGCTGCAGGCAGAAGGCAGGCGCGTGGCATTTGTGGGTGATGGAGTCAACGACGCACCAGCCCTCGCCGAAGCCGATTTGGGCATTGCGGTTGCCTCCAGCACGCAACTGGCTGCTGAATATGCCGACTTACTGCTGCTGCGCCCCGATCTTCGCGCCTTACTTGACGCCCTGCGCATCGCCCGCGCCATCTACCACACTATTCGGCAAAATCTGTTCTTTGCGTTTGTCTACAACACGCTGGGCATTCCGCTGGCGGCGCTGGGCTACCTCAATCCGATGGTGGCCGCGCTGGCAATGAGCCTCAGCTCCGTCTCGGTGGTGGGCAACGCCTTGCGCTTGTTGCGTTGGGTATAATCGAGCCAACGAGATAATGTCGGCACACTTGCCGACCGACCCTTCTGGCTTCGCGCTGCGAAGCCCCAATCTCGGTCCAGAGGAGGGCAAACAAATGGAACATCCACGCTATTACGAAACGATGGCGATTGTGCCTGCGGATTTAGATGAGGCGCAGGTAGAGGCGATTATCGAGCGCGCGCGCCAAGTGCTGCAAACGCAGGGCGCAACCGTACATACCGCGCGCGTGTGGGACAAACGCAAACTCGCTTACGAAATCAAAAAACATAAAGAGGGCATCTACCTCTTGTTCCGCTACGAAGGGCAACCCAAAGCCGCGGAGGAACTCAACCGCATCCTCAAAATCAACGAGAATGTGATCCGCTTCCGCACCTTCCGCATGGAGCCAGAGGAGTTTGCCCGCTTCTCGTCGTGAGGAGGCAAGCATGAACTATAATCGCGTAATCTTGGTCGGACGCCTAACGCGCGATCCTGAGCTGCGCGCCACTGCGGATGGCATTTCGGTGGTGCGTTTTTCCATCGCGGTGAACCGCCCCACACGCCCTGGTGAAGAACAACAGGTGGATTACTTTGACATCGTTGCTTTCCGCCAGCTGGCAGAGACTGTCGCCAACTATATGACCAAAGGGCGACTGGTGCTGGTGGAAGGGCGCTTGCAAACCCGTCGCTACACCGACCGCGACGGCGTTCCCCGCCGTTCGTTCGAGATTTTGGCAGACACGGTGCGCTTCCTGGAGCGCCGCGATATGGAGCCTACGCCTGCTGAAAGCGCAGACACGGCGGTTGCCCCACGCGCCGCACAACGCCCCGCCGCAGCACCCACTCCTGCAGCGCCAGAACCCGCCGATGAGTACGAACCTGACTATTATGACATTGATTACGACCTTGAAGCGACAGATGATCTGCCCGAAGATCCCTTCAAGTAAATAGATTTGGAGGCAACCTATGGCAAACGAGCGACTGGATTTGGTCAAGAAGGACACAGAGGAAGAGTTGGAAGCAAGTAAGCGGCGTGTGCTTCGTCGCCGACGCAAGAATGTGTGCCCCGCCGACGGCTATTTCGACTATAAGGATGTCGCCACGCTGAGCCGCTACATCATGCCCGAGCAGGGCAAGATCTTGCCGCGGCGTCAGACTCACCTGTGCGCCAAGTGCCAGCGACGCTTGGCGTTAGCCATCAAACGCGCACGCGAGCTGGCGCTAATGCGCTATGTGCCACCCAAGTACTGAGAATGCTATGCATCCGTTAGACCAGAGCGGCTTGCTGACGCAACTCGACCCGCACGGCATGATGGCGCTCACGCTGGATTTTCCTGCCCAGTGTGAGCGCGCCTACCAAATCGCCAGCGAAGCACCCCTACCCCCGTTGCCGAACCCGCCGCGCCAAGTGCTTGTGTGTGGCATGGGCGGCTCCGCGATTGGGGGCGACTACCTGCGCGCCCTGTTTGAAGCGCATGGCACGCTGCCTGTGCAAGTAATACGCGATTATGAGTTACCCAACAGCACCGACGCGCACACCTTGGTGTTTGCCGTGAGCTATTCGGGCAACACTGAAGAGACGCTGGCGTGTTATCGTCAGGCACGCGAGCGCGGCGCGATGATTATTGCCCTCTCCAGTGGCGGCGAGTTGCAAGAGCGCGCCCGCGCCGATGGCGTGCCTCATATTCAAGTGCCGGGCGGGCAACCGCCGCGCACGGCGTTGGGCTATCTATTCGTACCTCTAATGCGCCTTGCTGAGCGACTTGAGCTACTTCCCGACCTCAGCCACGCCTACACCCAGATGCTGGCGCGGCTGGTGCAAACGCGCAATGCTCTCCAGCCCAGCGTGCCCTTCGAGCAAAACCCCGCCAAACAGCTGGCGCAATCGCTCTACCGACGCATCCCGCTGATTTACGGTTCAGGTGGTGCGCGCGCCACGGTCGCCCTGCGCTGGAAAGGACAAATCAACGAAAACGCCAAACAGCACGCCTTCGCCTACACCTTCCCCGAACTGAACCACAACGAGATCCTCGGGTGGGTGAAGGCAAGCGACCAAGCTGGCAACTGGAGCGTGGTCGTGCTGCGTGACCCTGATGAGAGCGCCAAAATCCGCACCCGTATTGAAGTCACACGCCAGCTGGTGGGCGAACGCGCCACTTGGCACGAACTCACCGCCGAGGGCACGACCCAACTGGAACGCCTGATGCACCTCACCTACTTCGGCGACTTCGTGAGCCTTTACCTTGCCTTCCTCAACGGCGTAGACCCCGAAAACATCGATTACATCAACATCTTGAAGGCGGAGCTGGCGAAGGTGGCATTCTGAAACCATCTCTGCTACAGTCATCAGGTTCCTCGCTGCGCTCGGCAGGTGATATCATTCCGAGCCGAAGGCAAGGAACCTTTAGCAAAGCACCGTCGAGACCCTTCGCTGCGCCGAGATGGCAAACCAGTTGGTTCCAGCCAACTCTGTCCTCCGAGCCAAAGGCGAGGAATCTCAACGCAGCACCTCACTCAGCCTCGCCCCACTCAAAGCCACTTGAAGGTATAATCCCCCGTATGAGGCGGATAGGGCTGATTGCTGTATTAGCGGGCGCGCTAGTGTTTGGAATCCCCCAGCAAGCAAACACTCCGACCATGTCGGAGGTAGACCAACTGCTGCTGGCGCTAAGCGATATCACTTGGTTTCACAACATTCGCCCGCTAAACCTCACGAAACCGCAAATCGAGCGCTTGCTCACCGCCCACGAACGCGCCTACAAGCAACTAGAGCGGCTCATCCAAGAGGAAGCCAAAGAGTTGCGCAACCGCAAAGACGAAATCTTGCGCGTGCGCGAGGAAACTTCGCGCGGCAAAAGTCTCCCAAAAGAGTTTCTGGAGACCATCAGACGCTTGGAAACCGACGCTGCGCAAAAGCGTCGTCAGTTGCGTGCCCAAGTAGTCAGCGAAATCGCCACCGAACTCAAGCCCAACTTCACCGACGAGCAGTTCACCTACATGGTCAAGCGCAGTAAGGAAGTGTTAGAGTCGATGCGTGCCGACACCACGCAACTCAAAGATGACCAGCTGTACGCGCTGTTTGTGGAGAATGTATTTTTAGACCCACGGGCGCCTGAACTGCTTAAGGAATGGCGCAGCAAAAATTTGGCACAGTAAACTACTGCTTCGTCAACCCTCAATCGTTGGAACCCCCTCCATAGGTTCCCCCTACTGCGTAGGGGAAACCGAGCCAGTTTTCAGTTCCCCTCGCGAAGCGGGGGAACCTGAAGGAGGGGGGCACGGAACCCAAACAATTAGCCTTGATGAAGCACTACGCTACTCCTCTATAAGCTTGTGGTAGCGCCCCAACCAGTAGGGCAGCAGGAATGCCGTGCCGTCGTCTTCGCGTCTGCCCAGCGGGTCGCCCCCATCCAGCCGATAGGGGTTGCCGTTCCAGCGCATAATCGTGCGCTCGCTATAGGGCAACACTTCAACCGAATGCCAGTCGCCTGCGCGACTCAGCTTTGGATTCAGCTGCACATCCAACCGGTGGCTGTTGCGACATTCCCAGTTGCGCAGGTCGAGGGGCCACTCCTGCAGCGTCTGCACAGCGGCTTCCACATCGCACGGCTTTCCTGTCACAGCCCCGTAGATGAAATTGAATAGCGGGCTGCGCTCGGGTCGCTCGATTTGCCAGCTGCGCTCCAGACTCATCAACCACAAACGGCGATACTCGGGGTTTTTCTCATACAGCAGCAGCGGATAGTAGCACAGAAACGCCAACTGGTCATCCGAATGGTTGATTGAATACGGAGGTAGCATCTTTTGGGTAATCGCGTTGATAAGGTAGTGATGCTGGGTGATGAGTTCCTCGTAGGCGCGCTGATATTTTTCGTCGCCCGTGATGTGGTAGGCGACTTTAAGGTGCGAGAGGATGGCAAGCGCGTTTAGCCCACGCTCTTCTTCCCATAGGGGGTCGTCGTTGAGCGCTTCTGGGTTGAAGATTGCCCAGCGCGTGGGTTTACCGTCTTTGTCGATTAGGCGCCAGTTATTTTGCATGAGGTGGTCGGTTACGCGCCGCACGGTGGCGCGGATGCGCTCTTTCTCGGCTTCATCGGCGCAGAGATCGTAGTACACTGCCCACACGAAGTAGTGCCCGTCCAGCTCGTCGGAGCTGGTGTCGCCTTTCCAGATGTAATTAGGGTCTACGGGGGATTCGTGCCACTCGCCATGCGATTGATAGTAGCGTGTTTCGTCCTTGCGAATGATGCTGCGGGCGGGAAAGCCGGGAATGCCCGTGAGCCGTTCCAGTTCCAGCAGGGCGTGCATGGAGCGGCGGGCGCGTTCGCGCGCGGCAGGGTCTTTGGTGGTGGCGTACTGAAATGCCTGCGCGGCACAGTAGAGGGCGGTCCACAGCCCATCGTTGTCGCTGGCTTCGATTTTCCAACTGTCGGGGTCGTTAGGGTCGCTCCAATCGCAATTGGAGACGAAGCCGTTGCGGTTATGGCGCAGCGCGATGAGCGATTCATAGTGCGCGGCTTTTTCGCGCAGGGTCATAGGCACCGATTCGATGCAGGCGATGCCCGCGTTGGTGCCAATCCATGCGCGGTTTTGGGCATCAACGACGAGGGCGTGCACGCGGTTGCCCGGTAGCCAGCGTTTGCCCCAGAAGTAGCTCCATCTGCCGTCGCGTAGGCGCGCTGCGCCTTCTAAGGTGCCTACCCACAAGTCGCCGTTGGGCGCGAGCGCCAAGTGATGGATGTAGCCATAGGGGGGTACATGCTCGATGGCGGGCGCGGTGTGTGCTGCCGCTTGCACCTCGCGGGAGAGCCACCAGCCCTCACCGTCGCCCAAAATCAGCCCCGACCGTCCGCCAATCCACAGGTGTCCTAGCGCGTCGCTTACAGCGCAGAGCCATACCTCGTCATAATAGCGCCCGCGATTGTCGCGGATGGGCACGCGGCGCCACGGGGCATCTGAGGGCAGGTCGGTGGCGCCGCGCTGCAGCACATACAGCCCCCGATTGCGCTCGCCCTCGGCAAACGCGAACACGCGCCCGCGTGTGTCTTCGTGGAACCACACGAAGTGCCAATTGGCAGGGGGTGTGTACGCCTCACGCACGACGCCATCCTCAACGCGCAGCAGCTGAGCAGGGGTCAGCAGCCATAGCCCACCGGCGCGCGCTGTCTGAAGGTACAGCAGTTGGGGCGCAGCATTGTAGACCGTGCGCAGGGTGCCATCAGAAGCAAGGTGGAACAACTGGGTGCCGTGAATGCCATACACACCTCCTGCCCCGTCGGCAACTAAGCCATGTGCTGGCTGTTCCGCAAGGCGTTGCCACGACTCAGGAGCGTTGAGGGAGGCGACGGCTATTCCGCGCGGCGTGCCCGCATAGATTCGCTCACCCGAAATCGCCAGTGCCAGCACATGGGCATCAGGCAAACCGTGCCGCGTGTCGTACTGCACGCTTTTGTCTTGCAAAAACGGGCGCAGTTTGTATGTGCCAGACGGTTGCATTGCGTTCAGCTCAGCTGCAAGCACCAGTTCGACAAGCATCGCTGCACTCCTGCCCTCAAGGGAGCAGTTTGCTACAGGTGTCAGAACTCCTGTGAGCGCGCTTACGCTTGGGTGCGCACCCACAGACACTTCAGATACAGGCTCTCTGGAAACTGAAGAAGATAGGGGTGGTCAGGGGCTTGGAAGGTGAGGTCTTCCAGATAGATCGGGGTGTTGCGGTCGGTGGCGGCGAGGCGCACTGTGTCCAGCATATCGCTGATGCCCAGCGCGTAGGCGCAACTGCACACTATCATCTGCCCGCCGGGCGCCAGCAAGGGTAGTGCGTGGTAGACCAGTTTCCAAATCGCCCAACGCAGCGAGTCTTTTTGGTCTTGGCGTTTAGCAATAGCGGGTGGATCTATTACGATCCAATCAAACTGCATGCCTTGCTCGGTGGCTTGAGGCAGCCACTCAAAGGCGTTTTCCACCACCCATTCGGCGTGTAGGTGATTGCGTTGTGCGTGGATGCGGGCGAGATCAATCGCGTCGGAGAGGATGTCCACGCCGATTGCCGACGCTCCTGCGCGCGCTGCGTAGAGCGCAAATGCCCCTGTGTAGCAAAACAGATCCAGCACGCGCTCGCTTGGGCGCACGCGCTGCGCCAATCGGCGGCGGTTCTCACGCTGGTCTAAGTAAAACCCCGTTTTACGCCCCGCGTCGGTAGGCACCAGAAACAGCAGTCCGCTTTCTTCAATTTCAATGAGTTCGGGCACTTCGCCGTGCAGCGTGCCTGCGAACGGCTCCAGCCCTTCTTCAGCGCGTCCTGCCATCTCGCTGCGCTCGACGATGCCCTTCGGCTCCAACCGCTCGATAAGCACGGGCAGCCACAGCGATTTTAGCCGCTCCATGCCCAAAGTGCGCACTTGCACCACCAAGTAGTCAGCATATTGGTCAACGATCAAGCCGGGCACGCCGTCGGATTCGCTAAAAAGCACGCGCATAGCGTTTGTGTCGTGCACCACGCGCTGGCGTAGGCGCAGCGCTTGTTCCAATCGGGCTTCAAAAAAGGTGCGATCTATCGGTTCGTCGGAGCGGGTAAGCAAGCGCACAGGAAAACGGCTGTGAGGGTTGTAGGTGCCAATACCCAGCGGTTCACCGCGAAAACTGAGCACGCGCACCAGTGCTCCGGGTGTGGGCGCGCCCAAAACCTCCGCGATCTCACCTCGTTGCACCCACGGGTAGCCATGCAGCAACTTTTTCTCGCGCCCGCCCACCACTCGCACCGCACCTTCCAGCATTTCCGTTGCTCCGTTTTGCGCTAATTGAAATGCCGGCGATACTCACGCCAGCGTTCGGGGTCAAACGGCACAACTTCAATTGAAAGCGACTCCAGCATGCTCTCCATAATCTGTTGCACAATGCGCAGCCGTTCCATCGTGTCTTGCAGCTCCAGCAGGTATTGGCGGGCGGGTAGATCGAGTTGAAGCGTGCCTGCGATGGCGAAGGAGAGCGCGGAGGGGTCGTGGGGCAGTTCGATCTCGTCAACGCGCAACCCGCCCACATCCAGCATTTTGCGTAAAAACTCGCGGAACAGCTTGGCTACTTGCTCGGCGAAGCGTTGTTCCTCTTCCCACGAGAACGGCTCTGCATCGCGCCAGAGGCGCACTTGTGCCTTGAGGTAGGGCGCCTCCCCGCGAATCAGGCGCACAATCTGAAAGCGCTCCTCGCCCAGTGCCAGTAAGTAGAACCGCCCGTCGGGCAAACGACGCAGCCGCCCAATCCGCGCCAGCGTGCCAATCTCATACAACTCCGCCTCAGGATCGCCCGCCTTGCTGCCTTCACGAATCAGCACAATTCCAAACGGCGAGTCGTTTTCGAGGCAGTACATCACCATCTCACGGTAGCGCGGTTCAAAAACATGGAGCGGCAGCGCCGTATACGGAAACAGCACTGTCTCCAACGGAAACAGCGGAATCGTCCAAATAGAATCGCTCACACCGAGTGTATTTTACCCAACACGGGGTAAACGAAGGAACAATCCGTGGCGCGTTAGGGGGTATACTTAACCACGCTAAACATCAGGAGGTATCCTAACCGACTATGAGCTACCCATGCGATATGCGTTTGCCGCATGCGTTGCAGCAGGCGACGGAGATTGTCGACCTGATTGGCTACACGCCGCTGATACGCCTGCGGCGCGTCACGCGCCACTTGCCCGACACGGTTGAAATCTACGGCAAAGCTGAATGGTTCAACCCTGGCGGCTCGGTAAAGGATCGCCCTGCGTGGAATATCGTGCGCACGGCGATCGATCGGGGCGAACTGCGTCCGGGCAAGCGGCTACTGGATGCCACTTCGGGCAATACAGGAATCGCGTTTGCGATGATTGGCGCGGCGCTGGGCTTTGGCGTCACGCTGTGCATGCCTGCGAATGTGAGCCTTGAGCGGAAGCGCATTCTAAAAGCGTTCGGTGCCGAAGTCATCCTAACCGATCCGCTGGAAGGCTCCGACGGCGCAATTCGGATGGCACGCAAACTGTATGCCGAGAACCCCGACCTGTATTACTACGCAGACCAGTACAATAACCCCGCCAACTGGCAAGCGCACTACGAAACCACTGGCGTGGAGATTTGGAAACAGACGGAGGGGCGCATTACGCACTTTGTGGCGGGGCTGGGCACCACAGGCACTTTTGTGGGCGTAGGGCGACGCCTGCGCGAGTATAAGCCTGACATTAAACTCATCTCGCTCCAGCCCGACTCGCCTTTTCACGGCATTGAAGGGCTAAAGCATCTGGAAACAGCGATTGTGCCCGGCATTTACGACCCCGCTTTAGCCGACGCCAACTTGGAGATTAGCACCGAGGATGCCTACCGTATGGCGAAGCGGCTGGCGCGCGAGGAGGGCTTGCTGGTAGGCATTTCGGCTGCGGCAGCAGTGGTCGGCTCGTTGCGCGTGGCAGAACAGATTGTACACGAAGCCGAGCAGCGCGGTGTGGAGCCGCGCGCCGTCATCGTCACCATCTTGTGCGACGGCGCCGACCGCTACCTCTCCGAGCACTTTTGGGATGACGAGACGCTATGAAGCTCATCGTGCCCGTCGAAGTGGAGCAGGCAATGCGCGCCCATGCGCGTGAGGCGTACCCTGATGAATGCTGCGGCGCCCTGCTGGGTACGGAAACAGCCGAGGCGCGCTATATTCAACAGGTGGTGCGCTTGGAAAACGAGCGCCCAGACGAACGCAGGCGGCGGTTTTACATTAGCCCGCAGCAAGTACTTCAGGTAGAGCGGTATGCCCGCGCGCAGGGGCTGGAGTTGCTGGGCTTTTACCACTCACATCCCGACCACCCCGCCACGCCGTCGGAATACGACCGTCAGCACGCACTGCCATACTACTCCTACCCCATCGTGTCGGTGCAGCAAGGCGAACCACACGAAATGCGCTCGTGGCGATTACGCGACGACCGCTCGGGCTTTGACGAGGAGGTTCTTCAGCGGGGCTAATCGATTTCGCGAATTTGCGTGGGCGGGTCGGCGTTTAGCGACTCGCACCCGCGTTCGGTAATCGCGTACACATTCTCTATGCGAATGCCGAACTTGCCGGGCAGGTAGATACCCGGCTCGATAGTGAAGCAATGCCCCACTTCCAGCAGCCCCTCGTAGGTTTGTGCCAAGTAGGGTGGCTCGTGCACGGATAGCCCGATGCCGTGCCCCGTGCGATGGATGAAGTAGTCACCGTAACCTGCTTTTTCGATAACGCGCCGTGCGACGGCGTCTACTTCGCGTGCGGGCACACCGGGTTTGGCAGCCTCGCGGGCACGCATGTGTGCCTCGTAGACGATTTCGTAGATGGCTTTCGCCTCGTCGGGGGCGCGCCCCACGCTTGCCACGCGCGTGATATCGCTGCAGTAGCCCTCGTACACGCCGCCGTAGTCAATCAGCACCACATCGCCGCGTTGCAGAGGGCGTTGGCTGGTAGTGTGGTGGGGCATCGCGCTCATCTCGCCTGCTGCCACAATCGGAATCCCAAACGCCAACTTAGACCCCGATTCAAACAGCGCGCGTTGAATGGCAATCGCTACTGCCCACTCACTGTAGCCTGGCACACAGCGTTCCAGCCCTGCTGCTAACGCCTCGTCGGTCAGGCGGGCAGCCTCGCGCATGTTGCGCAGCTCTTCCACATCTTTGACAGCGCGCACGCAGCCGATTAGCTCGCCCCCGCGTCGAAACAGCGCGGCGGGCAATGCCTCTTGCAAAGCTAGCAGGAACGCCGCAGGCATCTCATCATCTACGGCGATCGTGGCGGTTTCAAGGTCATAGTCGCGCGTGCAGGCTTCCAGCGCGCGCGTGGGTCCGTCGGAGTCGTGCCAAACATAGCGTGGCTCCCAGCCAGCGGGGTTGCGCGCGATGCCATCTGCGCTCAGCGCGGGCACTAACCACACGGGGTCGCCCTGCTTCGGCGTCAGCAGGAACATCAACCGCTCCAAGGGCGGCTCTGAGTAGCCACTG
>JAUQOS010000037.1 GCA_030550775.1 Armatimonadota bacterium | reverse complement strand
CGACGGTTTCCTTACCGTTGCTTTAACGCGCCTGCCAGCCGCCTACTCTTCCAAAAATTCCTTGATCACCGGCTTGAGTTGGGGCTTTACCCGCTCCACCAAGAACGAGTCGTGCCCCCACGGGCTGTCAATCACCACATGGTCTGCAGGTTTGCCTAGCGATTGCAGAATCTCCACTGCTTCTTGCTGTCCTGCAGGTGGAAAGAGCCAGTCGGAGGTGAAGCTCACAAAGCGCATGCGCGCTTGTACGCGCATCAAGGCGCGGCGCAAGTCGCCCTCGCCGTAGGTGTAGCCCAAGTCAAAGTTATCCATTGCGCGGGTGATGTACAAATAGCAGAAGGGGTCAAACCGCTGCAGAAAGGTGCTGCCTTTGTACTCCAAGTAGCTTTCTACTTGGTATGTGACGCTCCAGAACTCGGCTTCGGGCACGGTATCGCGTCCGAACTTGCTCCAGAGGGCAGGTTCAGACAGGTAGGAGATGTGTGCCAGCATGCGCGCGAGCATCAAGCCGCGTTCCGCCCCTTCAACTCCGCCGTATTCCAGCCCCATCAGGATGGTTTGGCGTTGGATGTGGTTGAGCGCGATTACCATCGGGCTGGAGCGGGCGGGCGCGGCGATAACGAGCGCTTTTTGCACGCGCTCGGGGTAGCGCACAGCCCATTCAAAGGCGCGCATGCCCCCCGTAGAGCCCCCCACAACCGCATAAATCCGCTGAATGCCCAAGGCATCTAGCACGATGCGTTCCAACTCCACCCAGTCGGTGACTTTGATGGGCGGGAAGTTGAGATGATACGGCTGCCCGCTGCTGGGGTCAATTGAAAGCGGCGAGGTAGTACCGTAGGGGCTGGCTAAGGCGTTGATGCAGATGATGTAGAAGCGGTTGGTGTCCAGTGCTTTGCCAGGTCCGATGTACAGGTCCCACCAGCCGGGTTTGCGGTCGTCGGGGTGGTGTCTACCTGCGGCGTGTGCGCCACCTGAGAGCGCGTGGCAAAGCAAGATTACATTACTTTGGTCAGGGGCGAGCGTACCGTAGGTTTCGTAGACGGCTTCGAGGGGCGCGAGGCGTTGTCCACAGGTGAGGTCTATCCCTTCAGGGAACGCGATGCGCTGGGGCGTGACGATGCCCACCTCACCTTCTGCGGTGAGCGTCTCCGCCGCCAGCGCATGCGTGGTTCGTGCGTCCATTGTTGTTTACGGGTCGCGCGGGGGCGCGACGACGCCCACAGTCAACCGGGCGTGCGTTCCAGCACCCCGCGCCGAATGAGCATGACATCCATCTGTTCGGGTTCAAACGCGCGGCGCAACACCTCCAACGCCCGCTCAGCGTCCACCGTCTCCGCGCAGTAGAACAGGTCTACCGCCGCATAGCGGTGCTCGGGCCAAGTGTGGATGGTGTAGTGCGATTCTTCGATGACCACCACGCCCGACACGCCATACGGCTCGAACTCGTGGAAGAAGTGGCTCACGATGTGGGCGTTCGATTCGTGCGCTGCCTGCACAAGGGCGCGCTCGACATACGCCACGCGCTCTAAGGTACGAGCATTGCACCCGTACAGCTCCACCAGCAGGTGGGTGCCGAGGGTGCGGCTGTCGTCTTGGCGCAGGGAACGCGGTGCCAGTTCGAACTCGAAGCGACTGCTTGGCGCTGCAGGTTCAGCAGCAGGTGCTGCAGGCGCCAGCAGATGTGTCAACCATGCGCACGCACTGCGCCAGAGCGACCGAAGCCAATCGAGCCAGCTGGTCGTCGACCGCGCAGGTCGGCGCCCCAGAATGCCAACCTTGCTCATCGTTCGTCTCCTAACCCAAGATTTCGCAGCCGTGTAGCTGCGACCGAGTTTCGGCGGCAGCACCAGCTACCCCGAACCCGGAGGCGATGTGGGTGGTTTTGCGCGGTCGGTTTCGGTTCCAGACGCTTCCAGCGCGCCCCGAGGGGCACAAGCGCCTATGTAGAGATCCAAGTCGGCGTTTCAACCGTGTCGGTTCTTTGAACCAACGCCGATTGAGGCTCCTCCACCGAGTTGGACCGCGACATAGCGCCCGTCTCGCCTCCCCCCTTTGGGATGCCGTTGCGCAGCGCGTGCCACGCACTGCAAGGCACGGTATTATACCCCATCTACCCACGCCGTCAAGCCATCGCAAGGCCGCTTGAGAAATCTCTTGGGGGTTCCTTACCCCCAGAATAAGAGTACCTGTTCCACCACACCCCTCGTACGGTTGATTTTCCAATGCTGCCCCCCGCATAAGGTTCCCCCCCGCTCCGCGAGGGGAACCGAAAACTTGCTCGGTTCGCCCTACGCAGCAAGGGGAACCTCTAGGAGGGGGCTGAAAAAACAGCTTGCCCCCCTTCCGCACGGTTCCCCCACCAGCGAAGGGAACCGAATTCCGAACAGTTCCCCCTACGCTGTAGGGGGAACCTGCAGGAGGGGGTTTTGGAAAACGCGGGCGGTAGCTTTGGTAGTTGAGGCGGTACTTCGTACCCTTGTCAGCTCCTTCAGGTTCCCCCCATAAGCGAAGGGAACCGAAAACAGGTAGAATCGTCTTGTGCGTGCGCCCATAGAGATTGGTTACGAACTCCTGAGTCAAGGCAGGCATGCGGATGCCTTGCCGTTTTTGCAGAGGGCAGTAGCCGAGATGCCAAAAGAGGCACGGGCGCACCTTTACTTGGCGCTGGCTTATGCGCAGTTAGGCGATACCGCCCAAGCCGAGAAGCATTTTGCTCGGGCAATCGCACTCAACCCGCACGATGCCTACGTGTTTTATAACTGGGGTGCATATTTGCACCGTCAGGGTAGGCTCGCCGATGCGCTTAAAGCCTACGAGACCGCCTATCGCTTGGATCCAACACTGATTGGCGCGCGCCAGGCGGCTGATTCGCTGCGCGGGGCAGCATACTCGTCAACGCCCGCGGTGCCCAGCGCACCAACACCTCCCTCCCCATCGCATCCAGCGCCAACCTCCAGCGTGCCCCCGCCTGTGCAGCCAACTGACCTGTACGCGCCTGCCGCCTCACGCTATCGCCGCGCACGCCCGTGGATTGTGGCGGGGCTGGTGGTTTCGGCAATCGGCTTGTGTATCCCTATCGTGGGCTTTCTGGGCGGCACGGTGTGCGGTGCGATGGCGATGGTGCGCGGCTCGCTGGCAGGCGGGTTAGTGGTAATAGCCGCTGCTTTCGTGTTGGGCGTAATCGGTATGCTGTTTTGGGGGTTAGTGCAGGCGATGATGGGTGGTGTGCTACCGTTGTAGCCGCTGTTGCTCTACCTCCAGCGCGCAGGGGTGCTTGGTAGAGGTTGTGCGGCGGGCGTTCAACTCCTCGCGCAAGGCTCGCAGTTGCTATAACACTTCCTCCCCCTGAGCTTGTTTGTGCATTACCTGCCGATGCTCTAACACCGCTTGCAACACGGCGACCAGCCACATCGGTAAGAAGATTACCCTCGCTGTGCTAATAATCCCCAACGCCAACCACTGCGCCCGTTCCACCCTTGTGCCCCCTTAGTAGGTATGCAGGTGTGCCCGCGATTCCATCTGCTGCTCTAACGCCCGTACGCGCTCCTGCAGGTTTTCCAAGTTCGCTTGCAAGCTCAAGTCAAACTGCGTGGAAGTTTCGCGCAGGTGGGCAATCTCTTGGCGCAGCGCCTCTATCTGTTTAGCAATCTCTTGATGGTTCAGGCGACGCTTCTCCAGTTCCAACTGCACCATCTCCTTGCGGTGCTTGAGCACCATCGCTGCGATAGGAATAAACAGCGCTGGCCCGAATATAAACACGATCGCTGCTAAGGCGACGAGCTCCATCCTTGTGCTCCCCCAATCAATTTTACCTCACGATTCTGCCAGCGGGTATAATCAGCTACGCTATGACACCGATTGTTCCAACCCATGAGGAGCCAAACCGCTACGAAGTTCAAAAAGCCACTTGGCGCACCAAGGTCGGGCTTGCCGAGATGTTGCGTGGCGGCGTGATTATGGATGTGGTCAACGCCGAGCAAGCCCAGATTGCTGAGGAAGCGGGTGCGGTGGCGGTGATGGCGTTGGAGCGCGTACCTGCAGATATCCGCCGTGAAGGTGGCGTCGCCCGCATGTCAGACCCATTGATTATTGAAGAGATTATGAGCGCCGTCACGATCCCCGTGATGGCGAAATGTCGCATTGGGCACTTCGCGGAGGCGATGATTTTGGAGGCGTTAGGGGTGGACTTTATCGACGAGAGCGAAGTGCTGACCCCTGCCGACGAGGAACACCATGTGAACAAGCACGCTTTCAAGACGCCGTTTGTGTGCGGCGCGCGTGATTTGGGCGAGGCGCTGCGACGCATCGGCGAGGGCGCGGCGATGATTCGCACCAAAGGCGAGGCGGGCACTGGCAATATCGTGGAGGCGGTGCGCCACATGCGCGCGATTATGCGCGATATCCGCCGCATCCACAGCGCGCCCGAAGATGAGCTGATGGCAATCGCCAAGCAGCTGCAAGCCCCCTACGACTTGGTGGTGGAGATTCACCAAACGGGCAGGCTGCCCGTGCCCAACTTCTCGGCAGGGGGCATCGCGACACCCGCTGACGCCGCGCTGATGATGTGGCTCGGTGCCGAAGCGGTGTTCGTCGGCTCGGGCATCTTCAAGTCGGCAGACCCGGTCAAGCGCGCCCGCGCCATCGTAGACGCCGTCACCTATTACCGCGAGCCTGAAATCCTTGCCGAAATCTCCAAAGGCTTGGGCGAGGCGATGCCCGGTTTGGATGTGCGTAAACTCGCTCAAGAGGAGCTGATGGCAGTACGCGGTTGGTAAACCAGTGCCTCGCTCCGCTTGGAAGGGCATTAGGGGCTGTTGCGTTGCTGCCACAAGCAGTGTATGTGGAAGCGCACTGGTTAGGCGCAGTGTCCGACGCCGAAGCAGGGGTTGGTGGCACTCACCAAACCTTACACATAGGCGACATACTGCACGGCGCGAGCATCCTACCGGGCTTTGAGCTGCCCGTGCGCTAAATTTTTCGTTCCGAGAGGCACTTCGAGCTATGAAGATCGGTGTCTTGGCGTTGCAAGGCGACTTTTTGGAGCATCGTGCGATGTTGACGCGCATTGGCGTGGAATCGCGCGAGGTGCGCAAACTTAGCGATCTGGAGGCGGTGGACGCGCTGATCATTCCCGGCGGCGAAAGCACCACCATCGGCAAGCTGATGGAGCGGTATGAGCTGGATAAAGCCATTCGTGCCCGCGCCGAGCAAGGCATGCCCATCTTTGGCACCTGCGCAGGCATGATTGTGTTGGCAAAAGAGATTGAGGGCAGTACGCAGCCGCGTCTAGGGCTAATGGATATCACGGTGGTGCGCAACGCCTTTGGAAGGCAGATTGACAGCTTCGAAGCCGATATACCATTTGCCCCCACGCCCGAGCGCCCTGTGCGCGGTGTGTTCATTCGCGCGCCAATTGTCTCGCGCGTGGGCGCAGGGGTGGAAGTGCTGAGCACCTTTGAAGACAAAATCGTCGCGGTGAAGCAAGGCAACTTGCTGGCAACCGCCTTCCACCCCGAACTTACCGACGACGAGCGCATTCACCGCTACTTTTTGAGTTTAGTGCGTCACTGAGGCGCGACTTTGGTATAATCCTGCCGATGCTGCGCACACTTAGCCATCCCTGGCTTACGCGCGTGCGCCCTGCAGCACGCTACACAATTCAGGGCGCGTCGGTGGAGCTGTTTGTGTTGCCGCACACCAGCCTGCATCGCGTCGCCGCCGATGTGCTGGTATTGGCAACAGACGCCACCTTGCGCATGACCAAAGGCTTTCGCAAGCAGCTGCGCGACTATGCGGGCTTTGATTTGGTAGAGCAGGAAGCGATTTCGTGTGCTCCCCTGCCACCGCAGGGCGTCGCCCACACTAGCAGCGGATGCACCAAGTTCCAGCATCTTTTACACGCCAACATCTACGACGCCTACTTTACCACCGACGCCACCCTGCAGCGACAAGCGTTGCTGAATGCCCTCAGCGTGGCTGCCGAACGCGGCTGGCGCACCGTTGCTATTGCCGACTACACCCTTGACCTGCGCCGCGCCCTCGCCGAAGAGACCGCATGGACCATCGCCCAAGCCATCGCCGAGCGACCAAGCACCCTCAGCAGCTTCAAAATTATCTGCACGGATGCGGTCAACGGCTGGGCGTTCCAACAAATCTTGAGCTGGGTTAGCCAGCGCGGCTTCGAGCCATATCGCGCGATGTACCGCGTGCGCCACACGATGTTGCACGCTGTGCAAGGCGATTGGAGCCAGATTCCTGCGCACGGGCTGTGGCGCTTCACCGAGCCGAGCCTGAACCCCGACGACGCCCTCATCAAACGCGGGGGGCAACTCTTGCGCTCGAAGGTGCTTGCTCTTACGCCCATTCCACTGGGCAAAGCCACCATCACGCCCGGAGGCGCACTGCCCTACCCCTTCGTGGTGCACCTTGCGACGATGGAAGGCGGGCGCATCGCCTCGCAAGAGGTGCTGGCAAGCGCAGTGCGCAGTGCGCTGTCGCTGTCGCACAACCAATACTTGCGCACGCTGCTTATTCCGATGCCTACGCCTTTGCAAGGGCTGTCGCCCGAAGCGTTTGCGCACACAGTAGTGGAAACCATCAGCGACTACCTGCACGAACTGATTGCGCGCATCGAGCGATGCATTCTCGTCGGTGCAGGCGAGGCGGAGTATCAGGCGTGGCTGGGAGCAATCAACGCGCAACGCGAACTGTTGAGCCTACCCCCGCTAGAGACGGCAGAGGCGTAGCTTGCTTAGGTATAACCCAAGTGGCTACCTACATCAAGATTCCTCGCCTTCGGCTCGGAATGACAGGTTCATTTTCGTAAAAATGGCTTTGTCATTCCGAGCGGGGTGAGGAATCGCGCCCGCTTGAAACGGATAGGCAGCAACTTGGGTTAGGTATACTCTCTCCGCTATGCGGAGGGCAGCGATGCGCAGGATAGCACTGGCGTTGACTGCAAGCCTGTTGCTGAGTGCCGTTGCACAGCCGAAGCTGACCCTCACCCCGATTGACGCCACGCCAAACCCCAATTTGCTGCGCAACGCCAGTTTTGAGCAAGTGGAGGGCGAACGCCCTGTCGGCTGGTTATGGGACAAGCGCAACACCGACTCCACGATGGCGGTGGTTGTCGAGCCGGGCGCGACCGGGCAACGATGCCTCAAGTTCACCAATGCCACCCCGTTTGGTGCCGATGTTTACGGCTTGCTGCGCTATGAGGGGGGCGTGCCCGTGCAGCCTGAAACGGTTTACACGCTCAGCGTGCGCTACAAAACGCGCGAGGGTTACGTGGGCTTCATCGGTGGGGGCGAGGGCTGGCGCGTGCGCTTGCCTTTGGAAGACACGGGCGGTGTGTGGAAGCGCGCCTCCATCACCTTCGCTACCAAACCCAACGAGAACAACTTCGAGCTGGTGGTGGTCATTGAAGCCCCCACCGACGGCGTGTGGATTGACGCGGTCAAACTGGAGCAAGGCAGCCGTGCCACGCCGTTTACACCCGCTGAGACACCCGACCGCCCCCTCTTGACGCTTGACGATCTTGGCGAGCAGATTTATCTGAGCGACCAACGCGGGCGAATCGGCTTTGAACTCTACACTGCGCAGCCCCTGCGCAACTTGGAAGTGGAAGTGCAGCTGGGCACGCAACGCGCCCGCCAGCGCGTCAACCTTCGCGCAGGTCACAGCCGTGGCGAGTTCGAGTTCGACACACCTCCCGCCCCCGAACAAACCCTGCGCATCCAACTGCGCCAAGGCAGGCAAACCTTGGTGGAGGTAGAACGCCCGTTGCGCTTTTTCACACGCGCTCTTGCCGAGCAACGGCTGGGCATGCTGCGCGCCCAACTGCCCGCTTGGGAAGCCCAGCTCAATCAAGTGCGCGAACGAGGGCAAGACATCGCCTACCCTCAAGCTAGCTTTGTGATTCTGCGCGAGTTTGTGCGCTATGTGGATGAGGATTTGCGCAAGGGGCTGCTCCCACGCGCCTACCAGCAGCTGGACGAGATGGAGCGCGTAGCCGCCCGTCTGAACCAGATGCTGGCGGATGCCCTCAGCGGCACCAAGACACTCCCTACCGTGCCTCGCTATGTCACCTCGCCTGTGGAAATCCGCGGCGCATCGCTGATTGCCGACACGATCAACCCGCTCACGGGCGAGCGCGAGCGTCGCCCCGTGTTCTTCGTGGGGTTTGGGCACTTTGGGCAAGTGCGTGCTGACCTCGAGAAGCTACCACAAATGGGCTTCAACCTCATTCAAATAGAGCGCGGCGTGTGGGATGTGCTGCCTGAACCCGATACGGTGAGCTTGCGAGCCTTTGAAGAAGATGTGCTACCCTTGTTGCAGCGCGCCGCCGACGCTAATGTGAAGGTAGACTTGCTCATCAGCCCCCACTACATGCCTCAGTGGGTCTTTGAGCGTTATCCTGAGCTCAAGCAACCCCGCGAAGGCTTCATCCAATACAGTATTTTTGCCCCCGAAAGCCTTACGGTATTGCGTCGGTACATCGACGCGTTCGCGCCGTTGCTAAAAGACCAGCCCGCGCTGATGAGTATTTGCCTTTCCAACGAGCCTGTGAATGTGGAATCGCCCGAGTCGCCGCCGCATCAGCGGGCGTGGCGGGCATGGCTGCAAAAACGCCATCGCAATCTAATCACCCTCAACACGCGCTGGAAAACAAACTACCAGAGTTGGGACGAAATCCCCGTGCCTAATCCAGAGTCGGGCATTCCATATGCCGAGTGGCAGCAGTTCAATGCGGAGGCGTTGGCCGAGTGGCACCGTGAGCTGGCACGCGCCGTCGAAAGCCACTTGCCGCATGTGCCTAAGCACGCCAAACTCATGAGCTGGAGCTTCACCAGCGACCGCGAGTTGCACCTGGGCGTGGACGCCGAGCGCTTCGCGGAGTTTTGCGAACTCAACGGCTGCGACGCTGCCACCTACCCCAACTGGGATAAAGACTCGCCGTGGGCGTTCGGCTGGGTCACGACGATGTTGGCGCACGATTTGCAGCGTTCGCTGCGCGATGCGCCGATTTTCAACTCGGAGAATCACATCATTCGCGATCGCGAGACGCGCTATGTGCCGCCGCAGCACGCCCGCGCCGTGCTGTGGGAGGAAGCCATTCGCGGGATGTCGGCAACCACCTTCTGGGTGTGGGAGCGCACTGACGACCCCAATAGCGACTTTGCAGGCAGCCTACTCCATCGCCCCGAAATCGTGGAAGCGTTAGCCCATACGGCGTTGGATCTCAATCGCCTCGCGCCCTACATCGCTGCCTTGCAAAATCAGCCGCCAGATGTCTATATTCTCTACTCGCAGTATGATATGGCGCGGCAGGGCGTGGACGCTGTTGTGCCGCGCGACAGCCTGTACATCGCACTGACGATGTTGGGCGTACGCGTGGGCTTCATCACCGAGCGTCAGCTCGCTGAGCGTCGTGTACCGCGCAATGCCTCGCGCATCCTGATTGCCAACACGCAGTACCTCTCGGATGAAGCATTCGCTGAGTTGGACTATCTGCGCCAGCAGCGTGGCGTGCAAATCTTAAGTTTGGGCGAGCCAACCTTGCAATATGACCGTTATGGGCGTGGGCGCATTTCGCGCGCGGGCGGGCTGACCTTCGAGCGCAACCCGCTGCTGGATGCGCAGCGACTGTTCTTGCGTCTGCCGCCGCTTTTGGGCAACTGGCGCGTGGAACGCCCCCTGCGCCTGCTGAAGGAAAATGACCAACCTGTGTGGGGCGTGAGCTATCGGGTTGCCCCCTACGAGAACGGTTATGTGGCAAGCCTGTGCAACTACACCCGTGAGCCGCTCACCGTGCGCTTGGTAGACAGCCAAAACCAGCCAATCACTGCGACCAACCTGATCGACGGCACGGTGGTGGAAGGCACGCTTACCCTGCTGCCGCTGACGCCTGTGTTGCTGCAGTGGCCCACTGCGAGGTGAGCAATGCCCCGCTACCACCCTCTTTCGCCGTTGCTGTTTCTCATCCGCAATCCGGGGCGCAGCTTGCCCTTGACTTTGGTGCTGGCGCTGGCGGTACTAACCATCGCCAGTGTGGTTGCCTTGCTCAATTCTATTGACCGCACCATCTTGAAAATCTACGACTACAACCGCTATTTCGCAGCGATTACCCCACGCGGTTCGAACAAGCTCAAGCCCGAACTGGTGGCACGCATTCAGCAAGCTCCCTACTATAGTGGCTCGTATGAGACAGTGGTTTGCTTTATGAACGCGGAGACCATCGTGGGCAAGATGCCGTTTGTGATTTTCGGGTTGGAGCGCGACAAGATGGAGGCGTTGGCGGCGCGCTGTCGGCTCACTTTGGGCGAGGGGCGCTATCCCAAGCCGGGCGAGGCGGCAGTGGTGCTGTCGGAGCCGTTGATGCGCAACAAAAAGCTCAAGCTTGGCGATATCGTGTTGTCGCCGCTAGTGCCCGACCAGTATGCGCCCGTACCCGTGCGCGTGGTGGGTGTGCTCAAAGGCGAGACTTGGTTGGCAATCGGCTCGCTGGAATTTATTCGCGACCATTTCTTTCCGCCTACGCGCAACCTGCTGATTTTTGCAACCGAGCCGCGTTACCAGCCGCGCTTGGATGCGTGGCTGCGCGAACAGCTCAAGGGCGAACAAGCCCGTGTGTGGACCTACGCCGAGCTGCAGGAGGAAACCCATCGCGCGTTTAGGAACCTTTACTTCATCACGGGGATCGTGGTGATGGTGGTCGCAGTAATGCTTGCCACGATGACAGGGCTGTTAGCGAACATCTATTTCCAGCAGCGGTTGGTGGAGTTCGGTCTGTTGCAAGCGATCGGCTACACGCGCATGGGCTTGCTGATGCGTGTCTCGCTGGAGACAATCACAGTGGTAGCATTAGGATGGGTGTTGGGCGTGCTCAGTGCGATGGGCATGCTACTGTGGGCGAAGGTGCAGATTATGGAGCCGCGGGGGCTGTATATTGAGCCGTTTGACCCGATTGCCTACCAATATACGCTGCCTGTGCCCGTAATGGTGCTACTGTTTGCGTTGCTAACGATTGGCTGGCGGTTGCGCACCTTTGATCCTGTGGCGATTGTGGAGCGCAGGATTGTGTGAGGAAGTTATTTGGCGCGCCCGGAGGGATTCGAACCCCCGACCCCCAGATCCGAAGTCTGGTGCTCTGATCCGCTGAGCTACGGGCGCACATGGTCGGGGCGCCCGGATTCGAACCGGGGACCTCTACCACCCCATGGTAGCGCGCTAACCATACTGCGCCACGCCCCGACGCTGTGTATTATACCCTAAGCGCGCGCGGAATTCAAGCGTTGGCGAGAGTGCGAGGCGTCGCTTAGTAGCGGGCAAGGATGTTTCGCAGCCTCCACGAGGCGCGCATAATGCCCCATCGGCATGGGCAACGCGATGTTATTGAGCCAGCTCGGGGTCGTAGAGAAGCCTACCGCAGCTTTCGCAAGCAATCAGGGCATCTTCGGTTTGCAAGCGCTTGAGAGTGTAGGGGGTTAGCGTGGTGTGGCATACCGAGCAGGCTTTCTGTTCTACGATCGCCACTGCCGTGCCGCCCAGACGCTCGCGCAGCCGTTCGTAGCGTTGCACGACTTCGGGGTCTATCTGCGCCACCAGCTCGGCGCGTTCGTGCAAGTGGTAGCTGATTTCAGCCTCCAGTGCGGCTTTGCGCTGGCGGAAGTCTTCCATATGAGCCTCGTAGTAGCGTTCCAGCTCGTTGAGGTCGCGTTCGGCGGCATCAATGTCGTGTTTGGTGGTTTCCAAGTGCTCCCACACGCGCAGTAGTTCGGCTTCCATTTCGTCGCGAGCGCGCTTAGCTTGCTCAATTTCGTGCTGCATAAGCTGAAGTTCGCGCGGATTGGTGATGCGCCCTGAATAAAGTTCGGCTTCGGTGCGGCGGATACGCTCATCAAGGTCTTTGAGTCGTTGTTCTTGTTGTGTGGCGATGGCGTAGATTTCTTGGTAGCGCGTTTTGACCTCTTCCAAGCGTTGGCGCGTGCGCTCGATAGAGGCGCGTATCCGCTCGCCCGAGTCGAGCTGTGCCACCTGCTGGCGCAGGTGGTCGATATAGTGGTCTAACGCCTGTAGCTCGCGCAGCAAGCCCATTTGCCGATGCATGGTGTTTACCCCAGCAAGTACGAGCGGGCTTTTTTGGTGATGGGTTTGCCGATTTCGTCTTCCTTGAGGTGCCACACGGGCGAACCGCGATGCAGTTCGAAGCACGGGTACGCGCTTAGGATGGAGGCGGTTTGTTCCCGGCGCGTGCGGCGGACGATGTTGAGTTCATTGTGCAAGGTCAGGAAGTCCGCGCCGCGCGGGTGGTCGCGCATCAGCTCAATCAGCAAGTGATAAGTAGACATCGTGTCGGCTTTTGCTTGCAGGTTGAGCAGTCGCTCGTAGCGTGCGGGCGAGATTGCCAGCAGCGGGTCTACCTCGCCCGTGTAGCGGAAACGATATACATCGGGCTGTTCGGTGCGCTCCAGCAAGAAGATGGCGCCCGAGATCGGTTCCAACTCTGCGAACTTATCGAAGAGCCCGTAAATCAGGCGTGTTTCGTGGTTGAGCCACACTTCGTAAGCTTGGTTGTTTTCGTCGATGAAGGTCAGTTGCTGCAAGGGTGGCTCATCGGGCAGGAAGCCGAGCGGAATCTGACATAGGGGGATTGTGCCGAGGTCTTTGTGGGGTTGGCGGAGCACGATGCGTACTCCATCGGGCAGCTGCTCGGGGCGGGCTGCCATTTCCTCGTCCAGCACATCTTGGGCGCGCACATCTTTGATTTCTTCGCGCAGTGAGCGCGGGTAGCCCTCAGGGTCAATCAGGATATCGTAGGGTTCGCCTTCCTCGTTGCGGATGTCGGGCAGTTCGGGGAACTCGAACACGGAGGGAAGGGTGCGCACATATTCGGGCACATCTTCCTCGCGTCCGAAGCGGTCGTGTCCAAACCAGACCAATCGCCCGTCGCTCCAGAGTGCGTTGATGAGTGTGTCAAGGTCTTCGCGGAAGGTTCGGCTCTGCGGCGAGACCTCGAACATTTCTTCCAGTAGGCGCGAGGCGCGGGCGATGCCCTTTGCTTGAAGCAACTGATTGACGATTTGATCCACTTCGTCGGGGCGCAGTTCAAGCGGTTGCGTTTCTTCGGCGGGCAAGGCTTGCAGCCATTCCTGTACTTGGGCGCGTGCGCTGGTAAGCCACTGCTCCACGGCAGCGACGGGGTACCACTTGCCGTCGCTGCCCCATACATACGCGCCAGAGTTCAGCACGGCTTCGTAGAGGGCGACATTGTCGTAGGGGTAGACCCAGCGCGGGTCGGGGTCGAGCGTGAAGTACCAGCCGAGAAAGCCGAGGATGCGATTGGGCAACGGTTCGCCCGCGCGCTGCAGCAGCTCCACAGCGGCTTCGGGGCGCGTCCAATCCAAGTCGCGTCCTAACGCCACATAGGGGGCAACTTCGTCCCAAGTGAGGTCGTTGTAGAACAGTGCGTCGTGCACGGCGCGCTCGCGTTCTTCGGGGCGTTCCCACTCGTAAGGGATGGGGTCAATCCATTCGGGCAAGAACAGCCACTCGCGCAAGCCGATGTGGTGGTCGCGCGTGATAAACAGCGTTTCGGAGGCGCGTGCCAACTGGGGCAGGATGGTTTCGAAATACTCATACGAGCGGCGGTAGCGTTCGCCCAGTTCGCGGGCGATTGCCGTGTGCGACACAGGCGCGCCCACAGCACGCACGATGCGCTCAATCATCGCCAACACGGGCGTGGTACGTGCCACTTTGCGATACAACGGCTGCCAGCGCCGCTCTTCTTGGATAAATCGGTCGGGCATGTTCAACAGCAGGGCGCGAATTTCGGCAGACGAAAGCCCCAAATGGGCGACACGCTCGCGAATCTCATTCGCACGCAACGGTAGCGGGTCCGCCTGCAGAAACGCCTGCAGCACTTCGCGTGCTAAATAGTCCAAATCCAGCCGAAGCGCGGTGCTTGTCGGTGTCATGGTCTCGGAGGTGTATTATACCTTCTTCAGGCGTGTGGTGCCAGTGGTAAGGAGGGCGTTGGTGGCAGTATTCGGCAGCGCCCATGCCGCTAATGCGAGGGCAACCACGAGATCGTCGTGGTTGTTGCCTGCGCCGCGCAATCGCTCGCCACGCGGGGTCGGCTCGACCTCAAAGTGATACAACTCGTTTAGCAGGTCTGGGTTGGGCATTAGTTGAAGCCTGCCCTGCTCCAGCATTAGGGCGAGGTTTTCGATGAGGTTCTGTTTGAGGGTGGGGGTAAATGCAACGCCTTCAGCGTGGGGTACGCCTGCAGCCTGCAACGCCTCCACCAGCGGGTCGCCGACGCCCGTGCGGTCGCACAGCACACGCACGGGTTGATGGAGCTGCAGGTGTTGGGCAACGATATGCACTTGCTCTGCCCATGCCAGCCCTTGCCAGCGGTGGATAGTAATCAGCTTCGCGGCTGCGCGCGAGCCGCACAACACGGCGAGTGCGGTATAGTCGTGATAGCGTGCCCAGTCAATCCCAGCAACGGTCAGCCCCTCGTCGGGCAGGCGCAGCAACAACGCGCGGTCGACCCATTCCGTGCGGAAAACCTGCCCTGCGGTATCTAGAAACATCGCACCGTATTCCACTTGGAACTGGCGTGCCGACATGAGGCTGGCTTGCATCTGAAGCATTGTGGGCGACAGCAGCGGATTGTACCACGAGGGGCAGCGCAGGCTCCAGACGCGAACGCCGTCTTCTTGCCCCTGCTGGTAAAGCCGGTAGGAGTAGTTTTTGCCACGCGGGGTGGAGACGAGCGCAAGTGTGCCTCCTGTGTCGGCAAGCATGGGCATGAGCACTTCGTGGATGATGGGTTCGGACACATAGGCGGCTTCGTCGACGATAATCAGACGGGCTTTGCGCCCATGCAAGTACACGCCGCCACGCGCCACAGAGCGCGCCCACGAGCGCGAACTGCCAACCGTGAGCGTTGGAGCAGGTGTGCGGCGCACGGCGGGGTGTGCTCCTGCCGACGCAAAAACTCCGCTGCCCGTTCAAAGCCCAACCAACGCCTGTTCGTTGGAAGGGGCAACCAGCAACACTTGGCGATTGGGTGCGCCCAAAAGCGTGCGGGCAATCTCGGCGGCGATTACCTCGGTTTTGCCCCATCGCCTGCCACACGCCAACACGCGAATCGGCACGCTTGCGCTCAAAAATGCTTGTTGTCCCGGATGTGGATACCAGCCTGAAAACACTGCTGCTCCCCTTGCCTATTGTGTCAGCAGGAAGGGGCGCGGGCAACCTGAACAGAATTGCGTGATGTGGGTTGCGGGCGTGGACGAAGCAGGGCGCGGACCGATCGCTGGTCCTGTGGTAGCCGCGTGTGTGGTACTGCCTCGAGCGCACGGCGTCGTGGGTATCGCCGACAGCAAGCGGCTCAGCCCTGCCCAGCGCGAGCTGTTGGCACGCCGAATCCAACAGCAGGCGGTGGCGTGGGCAATCGGGGTCGCCAGCCCCCGCGAGATCGAGCGGCTCAACATCCTACAGGCGAGCCTGTTGGCGATGCGCCGCGCAGTGTACAGCCTTAGCCTTGTGCCCCAGCGCGTACTGGTAGATGGGCAGTTTGTGATTCCGGGCGTGTCGCTGCCCCAAGTGGCAATCGTAGACGGCGACGCGCTGGAGGAGAGCATCGCCGCCGCCTCTATCCTTGCCAAAGTGGTGCGCGACCGCATTATGACCGAGCTAGATCGCCTCTATCCACAATACGGCTTTGCCCAGCACAAGGGCTACGCGACGGAGTTGCACCTAGAGCGGATCGCCCAATATGGCGCGTGCCCCGCGCATAGGCGAACCTTTGCCCCGTTGCGCCAACTCGGCTTATTCGCAACCGCTGCCGAAGTCGAACAACACGTAAAGTAGATCACTGTCGTTCACGATGCCATTGCCGTTGAGGTCAACGCTCGCGTTCGCTTGCCCGAAATTGAACAGCCCCGCAAGCATGTCAATGTTGTTCACGCAGTTGCCTAAAGTGGTGCGCACGGTTACGGTGGGGATGGGCGCGTTGGGGTCAAACAGTTTGATGCCCGAGCCGTCGGCGAACAGGATTTGCCCGCTCGCAACGGTTAGGTAGCCAGTTAGGTCATAAGTAGTCTTTCAAAACGCGCAGTTTTTAGGGTTCACCCAGCAAGCGTTTTGGCTTGGAGGCTGGGGTGTGGCTGGCAATCGGTGAGTGTGGCATGCGCGGGGGCTGCACTGAGTGCCCAAAGCCGTTCGAGGGCGCAAGGGGTGAATCTTCGGGGAAACTGAGGCTGCCGAAGGTTGTGGCAACCGTTGGCAGAGGCGCTGTGACGGCAGAGAAGGTGTTGGGCGTGCCTGAGGTGGAGGGAGTGAGCGTACCAGCAAAGGGGCTTAGGTTGCCCGCAGGTGTGGTAGAGAACCACGCCCCCTGAGGCGCTGTGGCTTGATAGGCGTAGCTGGGCACCACCAGCACAATCACCGTTGGGTTAGGTTGAGGCGTGGGTGCGGCAAAGTTCGGTGCAACGACAGATGGGCTCGTCATAGGTGCTGGAGCGCTGGTGCCTGCAATTGTGGGCTTGCTCGCCTCAGGGCGCGGCAAAGTGAACCAGCCCAGCAACAGCGCCGCTGCAGCGGCGGGCGCGATCGCTCGCCACGGAAACGGCTTCCGGTGCGGCACACAGTGACGCGCGCGCGTAGTGCTGGCAAGTATCCACTCCCGCAAGTAGGCAGGTGGAGGCGATTCGGGCAACTGACGCAACGCTGCCCCTACCTCACGCCACAGCGCAACTGTTGCTCGGCACCCCGCGCAGCGCGCCAAATGTGCTTCAACCGCGTTCTCGTCGAACGGGTTCAACACCCCATCCACATACAAACTCAGTCGCTCTTCCCATTCGGGGCAGTGTGTCTGCTTGCCCATCGCCGCTCCACTTCAATTTTGACGCCGTTGCACACAAATTGTACCGCATAGGGTACACTTCGAGTGGTCATTATCCGCAAGGAGGTTAGGATGAAGCGAGCCTTTGCTCTTATCGCAATCGTGGCTGTGTTGGTAGCAGGGGTGGCACAGCAGAACAATACGCCTGCGACCACCACCCAGCAGGACGCTCAGCAAGCCACCAAATCTGAGCAACCTAAGCAAGCACAGCAGCAACAAGCGCAACAAAAGCCTCAAAAGCCCGGCACGCTCAACGCGCAGGGCGATCCGCTCAATTTCTTTGCGCGAGGCGAAGGCACTTTGGTCGTGCGCGGGCGCGGCTACTTCGTGCTCAACACCGTTCAAGGCAAAATCCAAATCGAGGGTTTCCAAGAGGTCAAGCAACTACCGCGCGGCGTGCGCATCAAGCCCCCGCTAAATCAGCGCCTCAAAGTCTACATGGGGCAAGGCACGCTGCGCATTGAGGGCAAGTTCGACTCGGTGCGCGCGGTAATGCGTAAAGCTCAGATCGAGTTCAAGGGAGTTGCGGCGTTCAACATGCAAGGCACGGGCACCGCAACTGTGGACGGCTTGAAGCGCGAACTCACCCCGATTAGCGCGTTCACTTTGTTGGTACCTGCACCGGACTGGTACCGCAATCCTGCCCCCGAAGATGAGGCAACTCCAGTCAAGGGAGGCACTAAGCGAGTTAACCCCGAGCAGCGCTAAGCCATGCGCCTGATTGCGCTGGAGTTGGACAACTTTCGCCAGTACGCGCACGCGCAAATCGCCTTTGAGCCGGGCATCACGGCGATTGTGGGCGCAAACGGCTCGGGCAAGACCACGCTCGTGGAGGCAATCTTGTGGGCGTTGTATGGCGCGCGCGTCGTGCGCGAAGGCGCAGACACCCTGCGCTTTTTGTGGTCGCAGGGCGGGGCGAAAGTGCGCGTCGTGCTGGAGTTTGAACTCGGCAACCGCCGCTACCGCATCCGCCGCACCCCCACCGAAGCTGAACTCGCCCAGCTCAACCCCGACGGCACTTGGCTGCCTATCGCTCGGGGCACCAGCGCGGTCAACGACCAAGTGCAACGCCTGCTGGGCATGAACCACCTGCAATTCCAAACCAGCTTCTGCGCTCGCCAAAAAGAACTGGAGTTTATGGCATACAAGCCCGAAAAGCGGCGCGAGGAAATCAGCCGCATGCTCGGCTACGAGCGCATCACCGACGCCCTCGAACGCGCCACGCTCACCGCGCGCGCCTTACAAGCCGAAGTAGACGGATTGCGCCAATCCATTGGCGACCCCCAGCATCTGCAAGCGGAACTTCAAGCGGCTGAAGACGCCCTGCAACGCACCGAGAGCGACCTCGAAGCCGAAGAAGCACGCCTTGAGCAAGCCGTTGACACCTACACGCGCGCCAAACACGCCTACGACGCCCAAGCCACCCTGCGCGAGCAATACTTAGAGTTAGACCGCCAACGTGCCCTCCTGCAAAAAGACTACCAACACAACGAGGCGCGCATTGAAGAACTACGCACCGCTTGGGAAAACCTCAAAAATGCCCAAGAACGCTTCAAGCAAATTGAACCCCAAGTGCAGCGCTATCACGAACTGCGCGACTTGCTCAAGCGGCTGGATGACCTTGCCCACGCCGAGCAGCAGCGCGCACGCTTACAAGCACAGTATGACCAGAAGCTCCAGCAACGCTACCAACTACAACAGGAGCGCGCGCAGCTGCTGGAGAAGCAACACACGCTGGACGCGCTTCGCCCCGTCCTTGCCGAAAGTGAACAGCTCACCGAAGCGCTTAAGCGTGTGCGCGCCAGCGCCCAACAAGCCGCCCAGCGATCCAAGCTGGAAACGCAGCTCCAAAATCTGCAGCAACAACTGATGGATTTGCGCGCGCTTTCGGCGCAACAGAGCAAACTGCAAGACGAGATCCAAATGACCCAACAAGCCCTCCAGACCCACGAACAGCACATCGCGCAGTTGGAGCGTCAGCACGATGTTCTTTTTGAGCAGTGGAACCAGCAGCGTATCCAAACCGAAGCGGAACTGCGGGCTGCCGAGCATACGCTGCACCAGCACCAAGCGCGCATTCGCGAACTGGAATCGCTGGGCGCAGAAAGCACCTGCCCCACTTGCGGGCAGCCGTTGGGCGATGCCTATCACGAAGTGCTTCAACAGGCGCGTGCCGATGCGGCAAAAACCGAGCAACACCTTCTTCGCCTACGCCAACACCTACAGTCACTCCAAACCGAGCCTGAAGCCCTGCACCAGTTGCGCAACACCCTTGAGCAGGCATACACCCAGCGCGACGCCTACCACCAACAACTCGCCCAACAGCGCGCGCAACTGCACGCCCTCGAGCAACAACTGCAGCAAGTTCCTAGCATAGAACGCCAAATCCGTCAGCTGGAGACGCAGCTCAAACGCATCCCCATTTACGATCCTGCCGAAGAACAACGCCTTCAAGCAGCGATAGAGCAACTGCAACCCCAAGTGGAGCAGGCACGTCAACTGGAGGTCGAACTGCGCCGCCTTC
>JAUQOS010000036.1 GCA_030550775.1 Armatimonadota bacterium | reverse complement strand
TTCAGGTCTTCGGGGCAGCCTTGCGGGCACGACTTGCCCATTTGGAAGAGAACGGCTAACAGATCCGCGTCGTCCACCGCGTTGTCGCCGTTTGTCAGCACCAAAGTTGGCGTCTGGGCGACACCAACGCCTAGCAACAGCACCGTCAGCCCCATCAGAGTAAGCCATCGTGTGGTTCGCACCGCCTTCAAACCTTCTATCGGGAAAAATCACATTTACATTGTGCCCTAAAACCCCCAAAACGTGGCAGGGGGGCAGCGAAAATCGGGAGAAATCCCCCTTTTTCACTCCAAGAGGCGTTTGAGGCGTTCGCGGTCGCGGGCATTCAGGTGAGCAGCCGAAGTGGGGGGCTAACTTGGTAAGGGCGTAGCCGCCCACCGCATCCAGCCATGGCAGCTTGCGGTCAGGCGCGCTGAGGTGCTCCAGTACAATGCCCAATCAACAATTCCTGCCTTCAGGGAGAACCTACACATTAAACCGAATGTACACCACCTCGCCGTCGCGCATCACGTAGTCCTTGCCCACGAGTTGCACCTTGTTCGCTTTCTGAGCGGCTTTCCAGCCACCAGCGGCAAGCACCTCATCGGCGTGGCACACCTCGGCACGGATAAACCCACGCGCCAAATCGGAGTGAATCGTTGCAGCCGCATCCAGCGCCGTGCCACCCCTACGCAATAGCCATGCGCGCGAATCCTCGCCCAGCGTGTAAAACACCTGCAGGTTCAGTTGCTCATAAACCGTGCGCACTAAGCGTGGCAGCGCAGATTCGCCGACCCCCATCATTTGCAGAAACTCGGCTTGCTCGGCTTCGGGCAGCTGGCGTAAGTCGCGTTCAAAAGTTGCGCACAGGTTCACAAGGGGCAAATCGCGCTCCATGCAGACCGTTTGCAGGCGTTGGATCATCTCCGACTCTGCCTCGCGCCCCAACAGCCCCTCGTTGATGTTGGCGACCACTACCAGCGGTTTGCGCGTCAAAAAGCCGAATCCGCGCAGGCGCGGCTCCAACTCGCGCGACACCTCCAAGCTTTTGGGCGACTCGCCCGCACTGAGCGCGCGATGCATCCGCTCCAGCCACGCATGCTCGGCACGGTCGGCGGCGCTCTCTTTGTGTGATTGAAACAGCTTCGTCAGCCGCTCCAAGCGGTTCTCAATCAACTGCAGGTCCGACAGCACGAACTCATCCAGCCAGAAGTTCAGGTCACGCACAGGGTCGATCGGCGCGTGGTAGGGCGCGTAAGGGCTATCAAACGCGCGGAGCACGAGCACCAGCGCGTCGCTTTGACGCGCCAAACTCAGCGGTTGGCGCACTGTTTCGGGCTTTTCGGGGTTGAAATCGGGCAAATCGTCGCGCCACTCGAACGCTGCAGGCACGATTTTCTTGGCGCCTGCCTGCTTGGCTAATGCCTCAAAACGCGGGTCAGGAATCGCCACGCTGGCGACCCCTTCGTGCGCCTGACCGCCCGTCAGTGCCTCAAACAAAGTCGTGCGCCCGCTTAGTGGAAAGCCAATCAGTGCAACTTTCATGGCAGAAACTCTATTTGGAGTTGTACCGAGGGTTGTTGAGATGGCAAGTACCAAAACCAGTAAACAATCGCCGCCAGCGCGATTAGCAGCGCCAGCAGCCGTATCACCTTCGCCCATGCACTTTTCCGGGCTTTCATCGTCTATAATAATAGGGAGCAAGCGCGCTTTAGGGGCAGGAATACCCTGTTGGGCGCCGAATGAAAGTATACCGAATGAGGAGGCGACGATTGATGAATCAAGTATGGCGTTTTGGCGTGGCAGTGGTGGGCGCAGCCGTGCTGATGGTGGGGCTGACCGCTCAACAGAACCGCCCGCGCCCTGAAATCTCGCTGCTGGGCATCCGCGTGTTTACCTCCATTACCGAAGTGGTGAAGCGGTTCGGCAACCCAGCGATGGTTACCAACGCTCAAGTGACCATCACCGACTTGACTGCAGGTCAAGGGGAACGAGGAAGCGAAGGGTTGCCGGGTCCTGAAGGCGAGCGTCGCGGTCCGATGGGGCAGCCCCCTGGCGGCGCGGGCACGCAAACTGGCGAAACCCGCACCGAAGAAGAAACCGTGCTGGTATACCGCGACAAAAGCGGCTCCACCTATGTGTTCCAGTTCAATAAGGACGGGCGTGCGGTGCAAATCAGCGCGTATGGACGCCGCCCCGACCCGCGCGTGCGCACCAGCCGCGGCATCGGGCTGAACGACCCCTTCAGCAAAGTCATTGCCGCCTACGGACAGCCCAGTGAACCGCCTGCCTTCAGCGGCGACATCTATGTGATTCGCTACAACAAGCTGGGCGTAGCGTTCCAGTTTGACTCTAAGACCAACCGCGTGACGGGCATCATTGTGGCGGCGGGTGTGCCCTCGCTGGGCGCAGGTTTCACCAGCTTGGGCACGGGCGGCAGCGGCGGTGCGGCCGCAGCCCCTAGCGGCGGCCCGCGCAGCGGTCCCGGCGGCATCGGCGCGCCCGGACGCGGTGGCGGTGGTGCACCCGCAGCAACCGCCTACTAATCAGGGGGCGATCCTCGGTGCGCAATGTGCGCGACATTATCCGCGAGCGCATCGACTTAGTGGAGCTGGTCTCAGACTATGTGCGCTTGGAACGGGCAGGCAAAAACTACAAAGGACTCTGCCCGTTCCACACCGAAAAAACTCCCTCATTTTTCGTCAGCCCCGAACTAAACCGCTTCCACTGCTTTGGCTGTGGCGCCTCGGGCGACGCCTTTGCGTTCCTCATGCGGATTGAGGGGCTGTCGTTCCGTGAGGCGTTACGCCAATTAGCACAACGCGCAGGCATCGAACTACACGAAGACGCTCTCCCCGCTGAGGCTCCTGATGAACGCGAACGCCTGCGCAAACTGCTGTTTGCTGCCAACTTTTTCTATCGGCAATCGCTGCAGCGCACCCCTGCTGCGCAGCGATACCTCGCTCAGCGAGGGCTAACGCGCGACACCATTGAGGCATTTGAACTCGGCTACGCCCCCGACGGCTGGGACTGCCTCGTGCGCTTTCTGGAACGCCACAACTTCAGCCTCCCAGACGCTGAGGCAGCAGGCTTGCTCAAAGCCCGCGAGGACGGCAGCGGCTACTACGACCGCTTCCGCCACCGGATTACCTTTCCTATTCACGATGCCTCAGGGCGCGTGATTGCATTTGGTGCGCGCACTTTAGGCAACGAGGAACCCAAGTACCTCAACAGCCCCGAAACACCCCTCTTTGAAAAGCGCACCACCCTCTATGGCTGGCATCGAGCCCGCGGGGCAATCTTGCGCCAACGCGCCGCCCTCATCGTAGAGGGCTATCTGGATTTGATCATGTTGCACCAATATGGCTTTACGCACAGCGTTGCCACGCTGGGCACCGCCCTCACCGAAGACCACGCCACGCGCCTAAAGCGACTGGTTGACCGCGTCTACCTGATTTTCGATTCGGACGCAGCAGGCATCCGCGCGGCGCTGCGGGCTGGCGAAATCCTCTCCCAAGCGGCGATTCCTGCGCTGGTGGTTCGCCTGCCCGAAGGCGAAGACCCCGATAGCCTGCTGCGCACGCAAGGCGCGGAAGCCCTCCAACACGCCTTAGACTCGGCTATCCCCATCGCGCAGTTCGGTATTGAGCACATCATCCGTGAGGTGGCCGGTGACCGCAATCCGCTAACGCTATCGCCCGCCCACAAAGCACAGATTGTGCAGCGCGGACTCCAATGGGCAGCAAGTCTCCCCAGCGCGCTGGAGCGTATGGCGTGCTTAGAGCGTTTAGCGCCCCTAACGCCCGCGTACCTCACAAACCGTCAGGCGGCGTTGCAAGCGTTGCAGCAGGAGTTGCACCAACTGCTGCGCACGCGACGCCAACGCCCCAACCAACAGCCCTCTCCATCCCCGCCTCAGCGGGAACCGCTGCGCCTGACTGTGCCCAAAGCCATTTTCCAAGCCGAGAGCGAAGTGCTGCGGGCCACCCTCCACCCCGACTCCGCCGCAATCGTGCTCGAACATTTGCCGCACATCGAGTGGCAAGTGCCTTTGCACAAGCAGTTAGCGGATGCACTCAGCGCGCTACCCCAACCCCCATGCCACTATTCACCCGCTGCCTTGCTGCAAGCCATCGAAAACGACGCGCTCAAAGACCTGTTGACAGCCCTACTTATGCAAGAGGCACCCCCCATGAACCCCGAGTGGGCAGCAGGTTGCCTCCAACGCCTCCAGCAAGATGCCCTGCGCCGCAAACGCCTTCAACTTGCCACCGAACTGACCCAACAGCCTACCCCCGAAACCAACCCCCAAGCCGCGGAACGGCTGCAGGAATACTGGCGCATGCGCGTCGAATCTCTAAGTTAAACGGAGGCGTGTCCCTATGGAACACTGGTTAGAATCCGACGAGTTGCAAGCCCTATTGAAGAGTGGACGTCGCCAAGGGCATATCACTATTGAAGCGTTATTGCGAGCGCTACCCAACTCAGAGTTAGACCCTGACACGATTGAAAGTGTATTGGAATATTTCGAGTCGCAAGGCGTGCGCGTGCTCAACGAACTGGAAGCGTCGGAACGCGAGCTGCGCCTTGCGACGGAAAGCGCCGACCGATTTATTGAAGAGGTGGAGCAGGAGATTCTGGAAGACACGGTGCAGTGGTGGGCGCAGCAAGCCGCGCGCGCCCCGCTACTGACCCCCGAGCAAGAGCGTGAACTGGCTTTTCGCGCTGCAGAAGGCGATGAACACGCCCGTGAACTGCTCGTGCAAGCCAACTTGCGTCTGGTCATCTCTATCGCCAAGCACTACACAGGGCGTGGCTTATCCATGAGCGACCTTATTCAAGAGGGCAACCTTGGGCTGATGCGTGCTGCCGAACAGTTCGACCCCACTCGCGGCAACCGATTCAGCACCTACGCCACTTGGTGGATTCGCCAAGCCATCTCGCGCGCCTTGCAAGAGCAAGCTTCATTCATCCGCGTGCCCCATCGCATGGCGAAGGTGCTCCAACAAGTGCGCCAAACCGCCGCGCTCCTCCAGCAAGAACTGGGGCGCGAACCCACCGTGCACGAAGTGGCACAACGCACACGCCTTAGCCCCGAACAAGTGCGCGAACTCATGCACGCCATCGCCAAGCCCATTTCCTTAGAAATGCCTATCAGCGACAGCGACGGCTCCACCCTAGCCGATCTCATCGCCGCCGAAACCGAAGCCGAGTGGGAAGCCGCCTTCGACTGGGAAGCACTTTTGGCACGCCTCAACGAACGCGAACGCACCGTGATTGAGCTGCGCTACGGGCTGCGCGGCGAACCCCCAATGACCCTTGAGGAAATCGGCAAACGACTCGGACTCAGCAAAGAGCGCGTGCGCCAAATCGAATCGCGTGCCATCCGCAAAATGCAAGAAGCTGTAGGCGATTAGCATGCCCTCAGGCAAAGTGCATGACTGGGTTACCATCGGCACCGCGTTGGGGGCTCTGCCCCTCACAGGGATGTATCTGCCCCCTGAGACGCGCCCACTGGCATGGTTGGCTATTGCCAGCTACACTTTTTCGGGCATCTGGCTCTCCAGCGACTTGGACACCAACTCCAGGGCGTACCGCCGCTGGGGACCTCTGCGCTTTTTGTGGTACCCCTACCAGAAGTTGGTGCCCCACCGCAGCTGGATTTCACACGGCTTGGGCGTGGGACCTCTGCTACGCGTGATTTACCTACTTGGCGTGTTGGCATTGCTCACACTCGGCGTGCAATGGATGCTCGTGCGTGTTGGCATCGCGCTGCAGGTAGACCCGCATAGCTGGCTGCTGCATACCACCGATTGGTTCTTCAACTATCCGCGCGAGGTATGGGCGCTGGTGATTGGCTTGGTGGCAGGAGGAGCGGTGCACTCGCTGCTCGATTTCGCCCACACACGGCTCAAGCGTTGGCTATGATGGAACCCATTCGCTACACAACTATCCGCGAGCTACCGCCTGAGGAGCGCCCACGCGAGAAACTGGCGCAGTGGGGCGCCGCGAGCCTGCGCGAACACGAACTGCTGGCGATTCTACTGCGCACAGGCACCGCACAAATGTCAGCCCTGCAATTGGCGCAACACCTGCTCCAGAAGTTCGGCGGGGTGCGCGGCGTGATGCACGCCAGCGTGCAAGAACTGGCAGCCATCAAAGGCATGGGGCTGGCAAAAGCCACGCAGATTGCCGCTGCGATGGAACTGGGCAGACGCGTTGCGCTGAGCCAGTTCCACGAACGCCCCCAAATCCGCTCGCCAGAAGATGTGTACCAGCTAATGCACCTGCAGTTCGTGGCGGAACGGCGCGAGCACTTCGTGGCACTGATGCTGGACACCAAAAATCGTGTGCTACGCACTGAAACCGTCTCCATCGGCACGCTGGATAGTAGCTTAGTACATCCCCGCGAGGTGTATCGGATTATTGTCCGCGAGGGCGCTGCCAGCTGGATCGCCCTCCACAACCACCCCAGTGGCGACCCTACCCCCAGCCCCGAAGACATCGCCATCACCCGTCGCCTCAAAGAAGCAGGCGAACTGCTGGGCGTGGAACTGCTTGACCATATCATCCTCGGTGACGGCAACTATACCAGTTTGCGCGAGCGCGGCTACCTGTAGTCTCAAAGTGTGCTATAATAGGGGCGCAGGAAAGGAGCCTAACAATGCGAAAGCACATCCTGAACACGCTGGTAGGCACTTTGGTCACGCTGACGACTGCAGTCGCACAGCTGCCGCAGATTGACTTTTTTGTAGATACGGAAGTAAACAACACTTTAGCGACGGCACAAGATTTAGGTGTGGTGGGGCTCGATTCCAGCAACACGCGCAGGATGAAAGTCGTGCGCGGGCTAATCAACCCCGACGGCGATGTGGACTGGTTCCGCGTGCAAATCTTGCAATCAGGCACCTACTCGTTCCGCGTAGATTGCACGCTGGACTCGGTAATCACCCTCTACAATGCCAACGGGGGCTTCATCGCTGAAAATGACGACGATGACCCCAACAATATCAACCGCGGCAACCGCGATACCTCGTTCACAAATGCCGATTCGGGCATCACGATTTCGTTGAGCGCAGGCACCTACTATGTAGTGGTGCGTTCGATTGCCTCTGCAGGTGTGCTTGCGCGATTCCGATACACACTGCGCGTCTTTGAGGGGAGCACCGCGCCTGACTATGACCCCTACGAGGTCAACGGCACCAACGACACCTTCGCTACCGCCACCAACCTCGGTAACCTCGCCGATGACTTCACGCTGATTCCAAATGCCTTCCTGCGCTACCGACAAACCGATTTGGACCACTACCGCATTGAGATCGGTGGCGGCGACCTGATTGTGCGCACCTTTGGCGCAACGGATACCGTCGTCACGGTATACGACTCGGCGTTCAACCCACTAGCCAGCAACGATGACGACCCCCACGATCCGTTTAACCCCTATACCTCGCGCGTGCAGCTATCTAATCTGCCTGCGGGGGTGTACTACATCCGGGTAGAGGGCTATAACTACATCGGCGGACGGGCGGGGGGCTGGTATGATGTGCTCATCACGGGCTACCAGCCTGTGCGCCGCCTCATCTCGGGGCGCGTCAATTTCGACCGCCAGAATCTCTCAACAGTGCCGTTTGAGATGGAAATCTTTGAGGCGGGCACGCAAAATCTGCGCGCGCAGCGCACCTTCAACACCAATAACGCAGGCGAGTTCACCACCTACACAGCGATTATGAGCGGTACGGTGGATATCGCCGTGCGCGCCCCCACCAGCTTGCGCCGCATGGTGCGCAATGTGTCGCTCAATAGTGATGTATCGGGGCTGGTGTTCGACCTCATCAACGGCGACCTGAACCGCGATAATGTAATCAACGACGCTGACCTCCTCATTGTGCTGTTCAACTTCGGCACCACCAACGAGACAGCCGACCTCAACGGCGACGGCGTGGTCAACGACGCTGACCTGCTAACTGTGCTGTTCAACTTCGGGCAGCAAGGCGACTAAGGAGTACGGCGTTGCGGGCGCTGCAGTTCGGCGCGGGCAAGATTGGGCGTGGCTTCCTTGCCCAACTCTATGCCCGCTCCGGCTTTGAAACCGTGTTTGTGGAGGCACGAGCCGATCTGGTGGCAAGCCTCAACCGCCATCGCGCCTGCTGGATTGAGTGGACTGACGGCGTGCGCGAAACCATCACCCCTGTCGCTGCTATAGATGCTCGCGATACTGATGCCGTGGCGGAGGCGTTCGCACAAGCCGCGGTCGCTTCCACAGCCGTTGGAGTAAGCGCCCTGCCCACTCTCGCCCCCCTCATCGCGGCGGGGTTGCGCCGCCGCGCTGCCGAAAACCCCACGCCTCTCAACCTGCTGCTGGGCGAAAATGCCCTCGATGCCCATACGCGCCTGCAAACCGCGCTGCTGGAGCAACTCGCGCCCCACGAACAGCCCTTGCTCACCCAGCTGGGCTTGGTGCGCTGCATTATCGGGCGACAAGCCGTCGCCGAGCTGCCCGGCGACCCACCCGGCGTGCGCGTAGACCGCTACAGCAAGCTGCCCGTCGACGCCGACGCGCTCATCGGTGAACCACCACCGATTGCCGGATTGCAACCTGTGCGCCCCTTCGAAGTCTACATGCAGCGCAAGCTCTACCTACACAACGGCTTGCACGCGCTGGTAGCTTACTTGGGCGCGCAGAAAGGCTACCAAACCATCCAACAAGCCCTGCAAGACGCTGAGATCCATGCCTTGTTCATGCAAGGCGCCAACGCCCTCACACGCGCCTTCCTCAAAAAACATCCTTTTGACCCAGTGGAACACGAAGAAGCCGTGCACGATATCCTCGCGCGCATCCAAGACCCTCACTTGGATGACCCTATCGCGCGCGTGGCACGTGAACCTTTGCGTAAACTACGCCCCGATGATCGCCTCGTAGGCGCCTACAAACTGCTGGTAGAGCAGGGCGAAGATGCAACCCCCTTCCGCCGTGCCATCCTTGCTGCCCTTGCATACAACGACCCCACAGACCCCGAATCGCAGCAACTGCAAGCGTGGGTACGTGAGCGCGGTGCCGAGTGGGTGCTGCGCGAATGGTGTGGGCTGGAACGCTTTTAGTCCTAAGACCCCTCCACCGCGGCATCCACAGCCACAATCTGCGAGGGGTGGATGGCTGCCGTTTGCAACGCACTGCGCAGCGCGCGGGCGGCATCGGCGGTCGTGAGAATGCCGATTAGCTCGGTCTCCGCCACCTCTGCCCCCAGCGCCCGCGCCATTTGGCGCACCTGTTCAGTCACTTGCCACAGGTCGGTTAGGTCGGGGCGGGTGAGGTTGAGCGACACTTGGGCGACCCCACGCGAAGGTAGCCACAAGCCCAGCGCGCGCACGCCAGCTAAAGTGGGGTTCGTATCGCGCTCTGCTCGGATGCGCCGAGCAATTTGCTTCGCAATCGCGGGGTCAGGCGGGCGAAGGTTCAAATTGAATGCGATCAGTGGGTCGCGCACCCCCATCACGGTTGCCCCCGCAGTAGGATGCAGTCGTTTCGGACCAAAGTCGGGTGCTCGCTCGCCTGTCAATCGTTTGCCTACCCACCCCTCAAACTCGCCGCGGCGCAAGCTGGGCAAGTCGCGTACGCGCCCTACGCGCGCCGAGTGCTCATAGAGATATACAGGCACGCGCAATTGTCGTGCAAAACTCCTTGCCACTTGGTGCGAAAACGCCACTGCCTCTGCACGCGACAGCCCCTCCAATGGCACAAACGGCACCACATCCACCGCCCCGATCCGCGGATGCGCTCCCCGATGGCGCGTGAGGTCAATCCGTTGCACCGCGACGGCGCCCGCACGCAACACCGCACGTTTCACTTGCGCAGGCGTGCCCGAAAACGCCAACACCATCCGATGATGGTCATAGTCCCACGACAAGTGGTGAACCTGAACACCAGCACTGGCTGCTGCGTCGGCGATGGCGTGAATGGTGACTTCATCGCGCCCTTCCGAGAAGTTCGGCACACACAGAATGCGCACTGCGCGTCTCATCTGAAGAGGGCTCACTGCAGCGGCGGTAGCTGCATGTCGCTGCTATGTCCTGGGAACATCTTTGCGTTGGGGTCAATCACGCTTTTAGCGTGGTTGACCGCTGTGCATACCTCGCCAACACCAGTGGCAATCAACTTCAGCTTGCCCGGATGGGTGCACACATCGCCCGCGGCGTAGACGCCGGGCAGGTTCGTGCGCATGTATTCGTCCACCACAATCTGGTTGCCTTGCAGTTCCAGCCCCCAGCTTTTGATAGGTCCCAGCGACGCCACAAAGCCCAAGTTCAAAATCACAGCGTCAACGGGCAGGTTCAGCTCTTCTTGGGTTTTGTTGTGGAACACGATTGCACCCTCCAACTGTCCGTTGCCGTACACGCGACGGATTTCATAAGGGGTCAGCACGCGCACAGGCGAGCGACGCAACTCCTGCACGCTATGCTCGTGGGCGCGAAATTCGTCTCGACGGTGGATAAGCGTAACCTCTTGGGCGATTGGATACAGGTTGAGTGCCCAATCAACCGCAGAGTCGCCCCCGCCTACAATCAGCAGGCGTTTGCCGGCAAACATCATTTTGTCGCGCACGCCGTAGTAAACGCCTTTACCCTCGAACTCAGCGACGCCTTCAGCGTCCAGCTTGCGTGGGGTGAACGCGCCCGCCCCAGCGCAAATTACTATCGTGCGCGTATAATGTCTAACCCCTTTGCTGGTGGTGATGACCCACAGGTCGTCCACACGCTCCAGCGTTTCGGCGCGCTCCTCTAGGCACACGGTGGGCTTGAAGCGCATTGCTTGGCGAATCAGCTGTGCTGCCAAATCTTTTGCCAACACTTCGGGAAAGCCGGGCATGTCGTACACATACTTTTCGGGGTACAAGGCTGTCAGCTGCCCGCCCAGTTCGGGCAGGCTGTCAATGATCTTTACACGCATGCCACGCAAGCCCGCGTAGAACGCGCCAAACAAGCCCACAGGACCGCCGCCGATGATGGTGACATCGTACACTTCGGGGTTCATTCCGAGCCAAATTGTACCCGAAATCCCCCAAATTAGGACAAATGTCCCTAACACATGGGACAGGCGATAGTGTATTCTGAAGGTGTAAAGCGACGCGCAAGAGGCGCAAAAAGCTCCAGAGGGTAGCAGGTGGAAGTACGAAATCGCGCCGTTTGTGCGCCTCACTTATGCGGTCGCTACACTACTCAGGGCATCGTCCCTGCCGTGCCTGCCACCCGAGAGGAGCTAACCAGCCTCCTCTCGGGGATTTTTTCGTTTGGGGATGGAAAGGACGACCTGCCCGCAAGGTACGGATGCTGCGAAACTCAGCAGCCCCGCCGACGAGAACCAAGGTTTACTGCATAAAAATCCCCTCATCCGTCTGTACCGTAGCCGAAGTTGCTATCTCATAGGTTTCGAACAGGTAGGATTATTCGCTGACAAGGGTACACCACTTGAGTGCTATCGCACACCTCTTGCGGTGGGATTTTCCAACTCTGCCCCCTCCCACAGGTCTGATAAGGGTACATCGCTTGGGTTCCCTGCGCGCTTTTCGCAGCGGAGTTTCCTGCCTCGCCAGTGGGTTTTCCAATCCTACCCCCCTCCTGCAGGTTCCCCCCGCAAGCGAGGGGAACCGAAAAAAAATAGCTCGGTTCCCCCTACTGGTAGGGGGAACCTACGGAGGGGGTTCTCAAGACAAACCGCCCCCCCCTCCTGCAGGTTCCCCCCGCAAGCGAGGGGAACCGAAAAAAAATAGCTCGGTTCCCCCTACTGGTAGGGGGAACCTAAAGGAGGGGTTCGGGGAAAGCAGACAACGGCTTGGGCAGCTCAGGCAGTGCCCTGTACCCTTGCAAGTATCTAATACGGTTCGTGATTAGCAACCTACAACGGCACGAACTCGAAGCGGCTGATGATTACTTCCACTTCGCGCCCATCGGTAGGGGGTTGCCCGTTCAACAGCCAGAGGTTCATGCGCGGGTTTTCGTCGCCGGGTGGGGGCACGAAGTTACCCGTGTAAGTCCACTCGGCGACGATAGCGCTTGCGCTCGACGGCTCGGGGCGAAACCCACGCACGCTGCGGAAATAAATCCGCCCTGGCTCCCACCGAAATAGGTGCACCGATTGGAGCACATTGGCAGGCCACCAGAAGGTGTGCTGCGGATGTCCCGGGTCGTGAGGGCGAATGGTGTAGTAGCCATTAAAACCAGCGGGTCCTTGAAACCGCGCGAACTCGATATCGATTTCACGGTAGCCGTACGCGGGTGTGTCGCTCCAGGTGAACAATCCCAGCACCACATTCGGGTCAAGGTTATGCACTTCGCTTTCGAGATAGAACCGATAGGTGCCATAGCCCAGCGAGCGCGTGCAGATAACCTCCGCACATTCCCAGCGGTTGCCTGTGCGCGTGATTTTCAGGTGCAATCGCCCCCGCGCGTCCACCCACACATTGCACTCGCTATCCGAAAAGAAGTTTGGACCGGGTCCCACGCGCGTGGTGTGCCGTTTCACGCGCCAGCTGTAGCCTGAGAACTGGATGGTGCGTGTGTATTGCATTGCTTTAGCGGATGTTTGGATCGTTTGCGTTCGGGTCATCGCCGCCCAGCTGCCAGTTCCACGGGATGCGGATGCTGCCGCGGCGCACGGCTTTCACATGCCCGTCTGCCCACACGACAATCGCGGTCTTCCCGCCGTGGCGATAGCGCACTTGAAAGGCAGCCGCAAGGTTTGCACCCAGCCCGTTGAAATCGCGGTCAATACGATCCCACTCGGCGTCGGTACGCGCGGGTTGACCGCCCCAGCCGTTGAGCAAACCGGGGGTCCACCAGTAAAGCGCGCCGCAGTTGCCTGCCCACTCTTGGTTCTGCGTGCCGTCGCCATACACTATTGTCTCTGCAGGGTGCGTGAACATCGCAAGATTAGCGGGCAGACACGGCGTGAGGTTGTTCGAACAGCGCCACTGGGCGTTGTTGGCTCCCAACATGCGCCCGCTACCGCCCACGCGCTCGCTCATGCTGTAAGCCAACGCGTTGCGATAGGTTGCTGAGGGGCAGCTGCGCACTTGAGGGGCAGGACGCTGCCCATTGGCACCGTCATCGTAGCTTTCGAACCTGCCCTCGCCCATGTATGGCGAAATCAAAAAGTGCCAAATCACCTCGCGCCCAATCACGGGACGCGCATCTAAATAGCCAATCGGGAAGGTCTCGTCGTAGTCTTGGACATACATCCCCGTCGCCAGCCCCACTTGGCGGGCATTTGAGGCGCATTGCGTTTTGCGCGCACTTTCGCGCGCCTGCGCAAACACGGGGAACAAAATCGCCGCCAAAATAGCGATAATTGCAATCACCACCAACAATTCTATCAGCGTAAAACCATGCTTTCGTTGCATAGTGAACCTCCAAATGCTCCAAGTGTGGTGCGACGACATTCGTGTCGTCGCATACTCGGCGACGGCATTCCTGCCGTCGCACCTATGCCAATACTCACACCCACTCTATTCGTCCCCCTCCCACAAGTGTGGGAGGGGGTAGGTGTGGGCTGAGGGTTATCGACCGAAGTTGAACAAGACGGTCAGCAGGTCGGTGTCGTCGACTGTCCCGTCGTTGTTGACATCCGCCGCAAGACACTCGCCAGTCGTGCCGAACTCAAAAAGAACGGCGAGCAGATCCGTGTCGTTGACCGTGCCATCCTCGTTGACATCGCCCAACGGTGCTACGGGGATGTTGGTCTCAAAGTAATCGAACTCAAACGGCACTTGCAAGCCGCAACCGCAGGCGTTGTCGGTGTAGATGCCGATGCGTACCCCGGGGGTACTCAGCAGGCTCACAATGTGATTGTACAAGTCACTGCCGAACCCGTCGCGGAAGTAGATGGCGCCGTTGAATCCGTCGTAATCCACCCAGCCGTTCGTCTGCGAGTTGCGGAACTGTACACGGATGTAGGGCGCGTTCTCGCCTGCAGGCACATGCTCAATCCGCACGCCTATCCAGTTGGTATCGGGCGACCAAGTGTTCGTCACACGCTCGCCCCAGCGAAACTGGTCGGGAGCCGTCGCTGGGGGACCTTCGGCGTTGGTGGAGCCGTAAACGGTTTCCGTTTGCCCAAAGGCATCGCGGGTAATCAGCACTTGGAAGTAGCGCGTGACGTCAGGCAAAATCACCAAGCCTGCTTGTGTGTAGTAAAACACGGGCACCTGGCTCCAGTCCGTGCGGAAAACGGTCTCAATATACCAGTTGTCCGGCACGGGACCGACTATGCGCAGCGTGGGCACATTCTTGTGGCTGTTGAACGCCTCGAACATTCCGCCGTCGCGTGTGCTGATGGTCAGCGAACTGCTACTAAACGACACGGCATTATCAAACAAGGTACAGAAGGGGTCATTTTGTGGCAGTGTCCAACGCCAGCCAAGGCTAAAGCCACCGCTGAAATCGTCTCGGTAGACCTGCACATACGCTGTGCTAACGAGCGTCACTGCCGCAATTAGGGGAACGAGTGTTCGCTTCATCGTTGGGAACCTCCGTCGGTAAGTATGGATGCCGATGCGGTTGGAACCGAGGCGAGGGCAGGCGCAGGCGCAACAGTCTGACGCACCACCACCGTGCCAGGAATGAGGATCCGCGAGGGCAGGTGTTCGCCTGTGGCTTCGATATGGTGAAGCAACATCTGGGCTGCCAGATAGCCAATCTGGTAGCGGTCATGTTGCACGGTGGTCAGCTGCAGCCCCAACCGCTGTGCCCAGTAGGTGTCGTCGAAGCCCGCTACAGAGAGGACTTCGGGCACAGCAACTTCCATCGCGCGACACTGCTGGATAAAGCCAATGGCCATCTCGTCGTTGGCAGCGATAACAGCAGTGGGCAGCTCTTTCTGACGCAGCAGCTGCAGCGCCGCGATAGCGCCCGACTCAGGACCGTAGTCGCCCTGCAAAATCCACTCCTCGCGCAGGGGGACGCCACGCACCGTCATCACGCGCCGAAACGCCCGCTCGCGCTGGTGCGCACTCCAGTGCAGCGGATGCCCTTTGATAAACCCAATCGCCCGATGCCCCTGCTGAATCACCCACTCCACCAAGCTTGCCATCGCGGCGTCGTTGTCAATATCAATTTGTGGCAGACGATACTCGTCGGGCAAAGTGCTACCAACCGCCACCACAGGCAAGCTGGAGTAGTGTTGCCATTCCAGTAGTGGGGAGCCGATGACGGGGGCAATCAGAATTGCGCCGTCAATGGAGCCGTTATCAATACGGCGCCACACGGCTGCTGCATCGTGGGTGCGTGGCGTGATGAGGCGAATGTCGTAGTCGCGTGGCTCAAGGTAGCTGAGGATACCGTCCAGCACGTCGTGGGCGTAGAGGTTGTGCGTGATGCGTGCGTGACTGGGATCTAGTACAACGCCAATCGCGGCTGTACGGCGTCGGGCAAGGCTACGCGCGACCGAGTTGGGGCGATACCCCAACTCTTGGGCAGCGCTGAGAACCCGCTGCGCCGTGTCTTCGCGGTAGAGGTGGCTACGCCCTTGCAAGATGTTCGAGGCAGTGGTGATCGAACATCCCGCACGCTCCGCCACATCGCGTAGCGTCGGCTTTCCTCGCATCGCTATCAACCTCATCGGATAGAAACGCTTCCATGCGAAGCCTAGAAGTGGCAGGCATTCGCCGTTGCGCCTCTATGGAAGCGTTTCCATACGCTCCTATTATAACACAGATTCGCGCCTATGTCAAGGGATGATGCCCCAACTTTGAAAAAAACCTTCTTGGTTTCCCCATAAGCAGGGGAGAACCTCACGGAGATGTACCCTTGTCAGAACTTGCTGGAGGGGGCAGATTAGGGCACGCCCTCTATACCAGCCCAAGCTCCACCAGCTCGCTCCGAAATCGCTCTAGCCCCTGCAGGCAGGGCACGTCAATCTCGTAGACCATGACCTCACGCAGGTAGCGTTGGCACAAAGCGAGCGGTATGCCTGTGCGCTGGGCTTCGGCTTCAATAATCGCATCTAAGTGCGCCTTGCCCCACTGGTAGGCGGTGTGGAGCAGCTCGCTCAGCGCATTAATCGGGGCATCGGCGTTCATCAGCCACAGTGCCCACACAAACGGCAACCCTGTCCACGCACGCCACGCCTCGCCCAAGTCCAGCACTTCGCGCACCATCGCATGGCTTGCGGTCATGCCTAAGTCACCAATTAGCAGCGCGGCGTCAGCAACTTGAAGCATCGCCTCCACATCGGGCGCCATATCCACATACTCAGGGCGTAGACGATAGACTTGCTCCAACACGAGGCGAGTGAGCGCGGCGGAGGTCAGCGAGCTGGTATCCAACGCCACGCGGCGCGCTTGGGCAATCGGTACTCGGCTCAGCAAGCGCACGCTGAGCACCTCACGGTGCGAGGCAATGGCTAAGCCGGGCACGAACCGCGTGTCAGGGCGACGGAAATGCTCTACAGAGGAGACCAACGCCACATCCAGCGCGCCCGCTTCAAGCATCCGCGCCAGTTGGGATGGCGGCGCGTAAACTACTTGCGCGTAGCGCGCCCCTGACTCTGTCTCCAGCCAGCGCGTCAGCGGCGCAGCATTCACATAGGGCACACTGCCCACCCGATAACGCTCCATTAGAACACCGTATCCAACAGCGCAAAGACGAACAGCCCAACGCTTACATACCCATTCATCGTGAAAAACGCCACATTCAGCCGGCTGAGGTCGTTCGGTTTGACCAGCGACTGCTCGTAGGCAAGCATCGCAGCGGCGAACGCTACGCCGAGATAATACCAAACGCCTGCACCCAATGCCCACCCCCCCAGCGCAAGCATCACTATGCACAGTGCGTGCGACGCTCGCGACACCACGATTGCGCGTGCCCCACCTAGCGTTTCGGGCAGGCTGCGCAGCCCATGCTGACGGTCGAACGCCTCGTCTTGCAGGCTGTAAAGAATATCAAATCCTGCCACCCACAGCGCAACGCCCAGTGTAAGCAAGATGGGCGCCCACTCCAGCGTGCCCTTGACGGCAATCCACACTGCGCTGGGGGCGATCCCCAGTGACAACCCCAGCCAAAAATGGGATAGGGGCGTGAACCGCTTGGAGTAGGAATAGCCCAAAATCACCGCCAGCGCTACAGGCGCAAGCGCAAAGCACAGCCAGTTCAACTGCCACGCGGCGTAGACGAATATCGCGATGGAGATTACGGTCGCCCAGCCCATCTGCGTGGGCGTTAGCAAGCCCGCAGGCAAGGCGCGATCGCGGGTGCGCGGGTTGAGCGCGTCTATATCGCGGTCTGCCAAGCGGTTGAATGCCATCGCGGCAGTGCGCGCCGAAACCATCGCCACCAAAATCCAGCCCACCACGCGTGCTTCAGGAAACCCTTGCGCTGCATAGAGCATGCTCAGCAGCGCGAACGGCAGCGCAAAAATCGTGTGTTCAAACTTGATGGCTTCCAGAAAAATCGGTATCTTGCGCAGCGCGTTGAGCATTCCACAATCGCCCCGCGCAATTCTACCCGACTTTGTGCTCAGAAGCGGGTTTTGTAGCCCTTCATTGCTGCCAACTCGCGATAGGTAAATAGCCGAATGCCCTGTTCGTGCAAAACGCGTTTGAACTCTGGTTCCAGCAGCACTTCCAGCTCCTGCACGCGGTAGCGCCAAGTGTTGCTGACGGCGTTGCCCTCCGGATCATCCATGCCCAAGTGCACAATCAGTTCGTTCACGCCGGGTTTGAGGGTGCGTAGGTAATCGTGCAGGCGTTTGCGGTGAACCTCTTTGGTTTCGCCGGGCGCATATTGGGGGTTGAGGTAGTCAATCGTGGGCAAGCCCGCCGCTTGGATGCGCTGATATGCTTCGCGGTAGTTCAGCCCGCGCGCAGCTGCCATCAGCATAATCTCGGGCGTGGGGCTAAACACCATCGGGGGAATGCGGTATTCCATCGCCACTTTGAGGAACACCTCAAAAAACTGAGGGCTGGAGTAGAGCGTGCCCATGTGCGAGTCTAAGTGGGTGGGTTTCAGCCCCATTTGCAGCGCAAGATCGATTTGGGCGCGGATTTCGGTCTCTACCTCCTGGGGGCTGGCGTGGCGCACCACCGCTTCCACGCTGCGCCACATATAGCCCTGTGGGTCAAGCAATCCTTTGACTTTGTCCGCGGGGGCGACGGGGCGCCAGCGCAGGGTCTCCCACTCGCTGGTGAGGGTTAGGTGGAGCCCCACATCGGCGTTGGGGTTGCGCTTGATCCACTCAACGGCTTCTGCCACCCACGGGCAGGGCATCATGAGGCTGGCGCTGCTAATCACGCCCGCTTCAAAGGCGCGAATAGTGGCGCGGTTTTTGGAATGACACAGCCCGAAATCGTCGGCGTGAATGATTAGCAGTTTTTCAGTGGTTTGTGGCTGCCACTCTTGAGTGCCTCGTCGCATAAGAGGAGGGTTCGCTGTTGGCGTGAAAGCTCCTGCACTCACACTGCTCAACTCGCTCCCTCTGCTGCAAGATCCCTCGCCTCGGGTTATTTTAGGAGGGCGCACGCCGCGTGTGCCATAGACGCGGCAAGGCAAAAACTCCTGACGGCTCAAAACGGATAGCCCGCCCTTTGGATCACATCATCTCATCTAACAACGCCCGAGCAATCTGTTCCCATTCGCTTTCTAGGGAGCCGTTATACGGAGGTTTGCCAGCACGGCGATACCAGTAGTGGGCGTTGCCGAGGTCGCCCTCCTTGCGGTGCAGATAGGCGTGGACCCACGCGCTTGCTACCGAAGGGTCATTTTGCACGGTTTGGTGAGCCTTTTCCCAGTCGCCGCGAGCGTCGTACCACAGCCCCAGCAATGGCGCAGGCAGACTCGGGGGCGTGTCCGACGCTAAGCTGGCTTTATACTCCTCTAAAGTCATTCCCGCCGCCTCCTTGCTGATTATACCCATCTGCCCAAAAGCGACCAGCAATCACTATAATGTCTCCTTTCCCTCACGTTGGGGCGAGCCGCCAGCCTTGGTTCCCCCCTACGCGGTAGGCTGACAGGGGTATCGCATTTGAGCTCCACCGCGCGCTTCGCGCCGCAGGTTTTTCTAATGCCGCCCCCCGCCGTGAGGTTCCCCCGCTCCGTGAGGGGAACCGAAAACTGGCTCGGTTCCCCTACTGCGCAGGGGGAACTTTACGGAGGGGGTTCCACCAATCCTACCTTGTTGTTGCGGGGCGATTTCGCCTTTGAGGCACTTACCAGAGGGGGAACCCGCAGCGCCGCACACGCACTCGATACCCCTCTCCCACGCCGTGGGAGAGGGGCTGGGGGTGAAGGTGAAAACCGCCGACGCGCCAGTTACGAAGGTTTTATCGCGCTTGAAACCCCTATCGGTATTACCAGCCCCTTCAACTCCTCATAGCTCAGGCGTACCTGAAACATGCCTTCAGCATACGCGCCTACGGCGTAGGGCTCGAAAATCCACACGAGCGCAGTAGGCGTGAGAATGAAACTGTCCCAGTATTCGCGCGGGATGCCGTCCTCGGGCATCCACGGCTCGCGCGAGGGGTCGCGCTGGCGTTTGACCTCCTCCAGCCGCCGATA
>JAUQOS010000035.1 GCA_030550775.1 Armatimonadota bacterium | reverse complement strand
CGGCAAGCCCGTTTTTGCTAAGCACGCGGGTGATGGCGGCGGTGAGGCTGGTCTTGCCGTGGTCAACGTGCCCAATCGTACCAATGTTGACGTGCGGCTTCGTGCGCTCAAACTTCTGTCGTGCCATTGTTATTTACCTCCTCCTCTTAGCTTCGTGTAGGTTGTAAAGCGCGTTTGCGCTCGATAATCGCTTGCGCAACCTGCGCGGGTGCCTCCTCGTAGTGCGAGGGGTGCATAGTGTAAGTCGCGCGTCCCTGTGTCAGAGAGCGCAAGGTGGTTGCATATCCGAACATCTCGGCAAGCGGCACTACGGCTTTGATGACCTGAGTGCCGCCCACGCCCGGTTCAATCATCTCGATGCGCGCACGACGCGCATTCAAATCGCCAATCACATCGCCCACATAGGCGTCGGGGGTAGTGACTTCCAGCGCCATGTAGGGCTCCAGTATCACAGGCTTAGCGCGCATAACGGCGTCCTTGAAGGCGATGGAGCCCGCGATTTTGAACGCCATCTCGCTGGAGTCGACCTCGTGGAACGAGCCGTCTACTAGGCGCACCTTCACATCCACGACGGGGTAGCCTGCCAGTACGCCAGCGTCGGCAGCTTCGCGCACGCCCGCCTCCACTGCCGGGATGAACTCGCGCGGGATCGCGCCCCCGACGATTTTGTTCTCAAACTGGATGCCAGAGTTCGGCTCGCCCGGCTCGATTTCGATAACACAGTGCCCGTATTGACCGCGCCCGCCGGTTTGGCGGATGAACTTGCCTTCGGCTTTAGCAGGCATGCGGATGGTTTCCTTGTAGGCTACCTGCGGGCGGCCTTGGTTAGCTTCCACTTTGAACTCGCGCTGCAGGCGATCCAGAATAATCTCCAAGTGCAGTTCGCCCATGCCCGAGATGATGGTTTGCCCTGTTTCGGGGTCGGTGGAGATGCGGAAGGTTGGGTCTTCAGCGGCGAGCCGTTGCAGCGCGTTGGAAAGTTTGTCTTGGTCGGCTTTGGTTTTCGGCTCGATAGCCAGCGAAATCACGGGTTCGGGGAACTGCGGCGGTTCCAGCAGGATGGGGTGGTCGGGGTCGCACAGGGTATCACCGGTGATGGTCTGCTGGAAGCCAATGACACCGATGATGTCGCCCGCGAACGCCTCGTCGATGTCTTCGCGGCGATTGGCGTGCATTTGCAGGAGGCGCCCTACGCGCTCGCGCGCGTCTTTGGTGGCGTTGTACACATACGAGCCTTTGGTCAGTTTGCCCGAGTAAATGCGCACATAGGTCAGCTTGCCCACGAACGGGTCGTTTTGGATTTTGAAGGCGAGTGCGCAGAATGGTTCATCATCGGAGGGTATGCGCTCGATGGTTTCGTGGGTATCGGGGTGGATGCCCTTGATCGCGCCGATGTCCACGGGGGAGGGCAGGAAGTCCACCACCGCGTCGAGCAGCAGTTGTACGCCTTTGTTTTTGTAGGCGGAGCCGCACAGCACGGGCACGATTTTGAATTGCAGGGTGCCTATGCGCAGCGCACGCTTGATATCATCGGCGCTGATGGCCTCGCCCTCCAAGTAGCGCATCATCAGTTCGTCGTCGACCTCGGCGGCGGCTTCGAGCAGCTTTTCGCGCCACTCGTTGGCTTGGGCTTCCAGCTCGGGCGGGATGGGGCGATACTCGTACTGCGTGCCTTTCTCATCCAGCCAGTAGACCGCCTGCATCGTGATAAGGTCGACAACGCCTTGGAAGTTTTCTTCTTGCCCCAGCGGGATTTGGATGGGCACCGCGTTGGCGTTGAGGCGCTCGCGAATGCGCTCGACCACGCGGAAAAAGTCTGCCCCGATGCGATCCATTTTGTTCACAAACGCGATGCGGGGCACTTTGTAGCGGTTTGCTTGACGCCACACCGTTTCCGACTGCGGCTGTACACCCCCCACCGCGCAGAAAATCGCGACAACACCGTCCAGCACGCGCAGCGAGCGCTCCACCTCCACCGTGAAGTCCACGTGTCCGGGCGTGTCGATGATGTTGATGCGGTGCCCTTTCCAGAAGCAGGTGGTGGCGGCGGAGGTAATGGTGATTCCGCGCTCCTGCTCTTGTTCCATCCAGTCCATCGTGGCGGCACCTTCGTGCACCTCGCCCATGCGATGGATGCGCCCAGTGTAGTACAGGATACGCTCGGTGGTGGTGGTTTTGCCCGCGTCGATGTGCGCGGCGATACCAATGTTGCGTGTTTTCTCTAACGGATGTTGTCGCGCCATGGCTTATTTACCTCCCTACCATCGATAGTGTGCAAATGCGCGGTTGGCTTCTGCCATGCGATGGGTCTCCTCGCGCTTTTTGTAGGCATTGCCAGTTTTGTTGTAGGCGTCGATAATCTCTTGGGCGAGCCGTTCGTGGGCGGGGCGTCCTGATTTTTTGCGTTGTACGCTTTGCACAATCCAGCGGATTGCCAGCGAGCGGCGGCGGAAGGCGTTTACTTCCATCGGCACTTGGTAGGTTTGTCCGCCAACGCGGCGTGGACGCACCTCTACCTGGGGTGCGACATTCTCAATCGCCTGCTCGAACACCTCCAGAGCAGGTTTGCCCGTTTTGTTCTCGATGAGTTCCATCGCTTTGTAGAAGATGCGTTCCGCCACCGACTTTTTGCCGTTTTTCATCAGGCGGTTGATAAACCGAGCGACCAGCTCGCTATCGTATACTGGATCGGGCAGTACAACGCGCTTTGGTACCGGACCCTTGCGTGGCATAGGTTGCTCGCCTCCTTACTTGCTCGCTTTGGCTTCTTTGGGACGCTTGGAGCCGTATTTGGAGCGTCCCTGCATGCGACGGTCTTGGTTGCGGGTCGTGGGTTGGATCTCGACGCCCGCGCAGTCTAAGGTGCCGCGAATGATGTGGTAGCGCACGCCGGGCAGGTCTTTCACGCGCCCGCCGCGCACCAGCACCAGTGAGTGCTCCTGCAGGTTGTGCCCAATACCAGGGATGTAGGCGGTGACTTCCACGCCGTTGCTCAGGCGCACGCGGGCGACTTTGCGTTGCGCCGAGTTCGGCTTCTTAGGCGACATCACGCGCACAATCAAGCAGGTGCCTCGCTTTTGCGGACACCCCTGCAGCGCAGGCGACTTCGTTTTGCGTATCTTCGGTTTTCGACCCTTGCGTACCAGTTGGTTGATAGTCGGCATGCGTGTAGCCTCCTGTGCGTGGGGCGTAAAAGAAAGCCTCTCACACGCGGGGTGGAGAGGCTCCCGTTCGTATTGGGCGCGTTTCAGCTTTGCTGACGACGCCAGTGCCTGCGTCGCTCTCCAAATCGCCCGCGTGGACAGCCACGCAACTGCGTTGTTCGGTTCATAGGCGTACAGTGAACCTCCAGCGCGTGCCGTAGGTGGCTACGCCCCAGCGGGCTATATTATAGCCGATAGCATCCGCGAAAGTCAAGAGGGTGGTTGCCACGAACTTGTCATTTCGAGCGAAGGCGAGCAATCTCACAGTGGCAACTTGGGGATAGAATCAACTCAGGAGGGTACCTTACTGGTCGCTCGGGTTTCCTTGCTGCAAGCGCGACAAATAGCGCAGCCCCCTTGACAAGCCCGTATGTCGTGTGGTATAATTGCGCTGCATTTCGCAGCGGGCGAATAGCTCAGCTGGGAGAGCGCTTCCCTTACAAGGAAGAGGTCGCAGGTTCGAGTCCTGCTTCGCCCACCAGAGGGGAGCGCCACTGTGCGGGGCTGTAGCTCAGCCAGGTCAGAGCGCTAGCCTGTCACGCTAGAGGTCGCGGGTTCAAGTCCCGTCAGCCCCGCCATAACCCCGCCGAGGTAGCTCAGTGGTAGAGCACCGGACTGAAAATCCGGGTGTCGGCGGTTCGAATCCGCCCCTCGGCACCACCACACAACGGGCGAGTGGTGGAATCGGTAGACACGCCAGACTTAGGATCTGGTGGGCTTTGCCCGTGGGAGTTCGAGTCTCCCCTCGCCCACCAAACAACCATCGGGTATAATTAAGCGCACACGCGGGAGTAGCTCAGTGGTAGAGCATCTCGTTGCCAACGAGAGGGTCGCGGGTTCGAGTCCCGTCTCCCGCTCCATTTTATTTTGAGGCACCAGCGATGCAAGCACGAGCCACCCAACCCTTTCAAATCATCAGTCGCGAGGAGCCTGCGCCTGCGACCGTTCAACTGACCATCGAAGTCAACGCCGACACCACGCAACGAATGTTCGAGCGCGCCCTACGCCTCTTGGGTAAAGGCGTGCGCGTGCCCGGCTTCCGCCCTGGACAAGCCCCCACCAGCATGCTGCGCCGCCTTATCCCCGAAGAACAACTTCGCCGCGCCGCAGGCGAACTGATGATGGATGAGTTTATCCCGCGTGCCCTGCAACAAGAACAACTCGTCCCTTACCGCACCCCGCGCGTGGACATTGAACTGCTGCAGGAAGGCGAGCCGTTCCGCTTCAAAGTCACCGTGCCCCTGCGCCCACGCGTGGAAACCTTGGGCGACTACCGCAGCCTGCGGTTTCCTATTCCACCCCAAGAAACCAGCGACGAAGAAGTAGACCAAGCCATTGAATCCATCCGCGAAAGCTCAATGCGCCTTCAACACATCCCCGAGCGCGAGGCGCAACCCAATGATCGCTTGGTTATCGCCATCAAGTCGCTGGAACAAGAGGATGCCAAACCCAACCGCTACATGGTGGTGCTGGGCAAAACTTTCGGCGAGTTAGACAACCTACTGGCGGGCATGCGCGAGGGCGAGGCAAAACAAGCCACACTCACTTTCCCCGAAAGCTTCGACGATCCCGACTTGGCAGGCAAAACCATGCAGGTGGAAATAGCCGTACAACGCATCAATGTGCCCGTCTATCCCGAAATCGACGACGAATTAGCCCGCGCCGCTGGCTATCACAACCTTCAGGAACTGCGCGAATCCCTGCGCCAACGCATTACCGAACAGAAAATCCGCTACCTGCAAGACCAAGCGCAAGACCAAGCCCTCGCCGCCCTGCGCGAAAGCAGCACCATCCATATGCCCCACGTTCTCATCGAAGAACAACTTCAAGAAGAGTGGCGCGATTTCGCGGATGAGCTGCGCCGCCAGGGACTCACGCTTGAGATGTTTCTGCAGCAAACGGGCATGACCCAACAACAACTGATGGAACAACTGCGCGCTCGCGCCCTCGCCCGCTTGCAGAACACCTTTATTTTGATGGAAATCGCCGAGCGTGAAGGCATTCAAGTAGACGAAGCAGAGGTGGATGCCGCACTACGGGAAATGGCCAGCGTAATGCGCCGCCCCACCACGCGCGTGCGTATCTTGGAAAGTGAAGACCTGCGCCAACGCGTGCGCAACGAACTGCGCCTCGAGCGCGCACTCCAAAAACTGCTCGAAATCGTCCAAAATACAGAGGAGGGAAGCTGACAATGTTGTACTATCCGCGCAACCAACTGATACCGATGGTGGTGGAGCAGACAGCGCGCGGCGAACGCGCCTACGATATCTACTCGCGCCTCCTGAAAGACCGAATCGTGTTCGTGGGCACGCCCATCACCGACGAAGTGGCGAACCTCGTGGTAGCGTCGCTGCTGTTTCTGGAAAAAGAAGATCCTGACAAAGACATTGATATGTACATCAACTCGCCCGGTGGCATCGTCAGCGCGGGCTTAGCCATCTACGATACGATGCAGATGATCAAACCCGATGTGGCGACCATCTGCATCGGGCAAGCCGCTAGCATGGGCGCAGTGCTGCTTGCTGGCGGCGCCCCTGGCAAACGCTACGCCCTGCCACACGCGCGCATCATGATCCACCAAGTCCACGCGGGCTTCCAAGGCACGGCTATTGACATCGAAATCCAAGCACGCGAGGTGCTGCGCTACAAAGATATCCTCAACAACATCCTCCACAAGCACACCGGGCAACCTATTGAGCGCGTAGAACAAGACACCGCCCGCGACTACTTCATGTCCGCCCAAGAGGCGAAAGAGTATGGAATAATCGACCATGTGTTAGACCGCAGCGGTCGGTAAAGCAAGGAGGCATCTGGTGGCACGAATGAACGAACCGCGTTTGATGGATCGTTGCGTGTTGTGTGGAAAGCCGCGTGAGCATGTACGCAAGCTGATTTTGGGCGTGTACGGGGGCGTCTGCGCCGACTGTGTCAAGCTCGCTAGCGATATCCTCAGGTCCGACACTACACTCGACACGCCTTCACGCCACCCAATCGGCTCGGTGGATACCTTGCCCAAGCCCAAAGATATCTACCGCGTGCTCAACCAGTATGTGGTAGGGCAAGACCGCGCCAAACGCGTGCTGTCAGTAGCGGTGTACAACCACTACAAACGCCTCAAGGTGGGCAACACGGGCGATGTAGAACTGCAAAAAAGCAACATCCTGCTCATCGGTCCCACGGGCAGCGGCAAGACACTGTTGGCGCAGACGCTGGCACGCATCTTGAACGTGCCGTTTGCTATTGCCGACGCTACCGCGCTCACCGAAGCGGGCTATGTGGGCGAGGATGTAGAAAACATCCTCCTGCGCCTTATTCAAGCCGCCGACATGGACATCAAAGCCGCGGAACGCGGCATCGTCTACATTGACGAGATCGACAAAATCGCCCGCAAGTCGGATAACCCCTCCATCACGCGCGATGTATCGGGCGAGGGCGTGCAACAAGCCCTGCTGAAAATCTTGGAGGGCACCATCGCTAATGTGCCTCCCCAAGGCGGACGAAAACACCCTCACCAAGAGTTCATCCAGATTGACACCACCAATATCCTGTTCATCTGCGGGGGCGCGTTTGATGGACTGGAAAAGATTATCGAACGGCGCCTCTCGGAGCAAACGATGGGCTTCCGCTCCAGCCCCGAAAGCCGCCGCAAACGCCAAGTGGGCGAGCTACTGCAACATGTGATGCCCGAAGACCTGCTCAAGTTTGGGCTGATTCCCGAATTCATTGGGCGACTGCCCGTGATTGCCACCTTAGACGCGCTGGATGAGGACACCCTAGTGCGCATTTTGGTGGAACCGAAAAATGCCCTTGTGCGCCAATACCAAAAGTTTTTCGAGCTGGATGGCGTGGAGCTGGTGGTGCAGGAAGATGCGCTCCGCGCGATTGCCCGCGAAGCCATTCGGCGAGGCACTGGCGCACGCGCCTTGCGCGCGATTATGGAAGAAATCATGCTGAATGTAATGTACGAAGCCCCCTCTAACCCCAACATCAAGCGCGTGGTGATTACGGAAGAGACCGTCACCCAGCGCAAAGAGCCAGAAATCTACACCCAAGAAGATATCCAGCAAGCCTCGTAACGAGCAGGTACAATTCGGCGCGTGGCAACCCAACCACGCACCGCCAACGCGCTGTTTGAACGGCTACGACTCAGGCAAGTAGACCTACCACTGCTGCTGAGCACCCTGATGCTACTTGCAGCAGGGTTGGCAACACTATACAGCGCCACCTACCAATGGGCGCCGACCATTTTTCAGCGGCAGCTACTCTGGCTGGGCGTGGGCACTTTCGGCGCGGTCGTATTGGCAGCCATCAAACCCGCTTTTTGGGCGCGCTACTACAAACTGCTTTACGCTCTGAACATCGTTTTGTTGCTGAGCGTGTTGCTGTTTGGCGCGGAACGCAAAGGCGCCCAACGCTGGCTGGAACTGCCCGGCGGCTTCCAACTGCAGCCTTCCGAGTTTGCCAAACTCCTACTCATCCTCACACTTGCCAGCTGGCTAACCCACAACCGCGACTCGCTTCCAACCTTAAGGGGTTTTTTTCTATCCGCACTGCATATGGCACTTCCAGCCCTGCTGGTGTTCAAACAACCCGACTTAGGTACTTCTATTGTGTTTGGCATGCTGTGGTTTGTGATGGTTTATCTGGCAGGGGCAAAGACGCGTTGGCTTGTGCTGACAGTAATCGTCGGCGTGTTAGGTTTCGCGGGGCTGTGGCACTTCGACCTGCTAAAGGATTACCAAAAGGCACGCCTAATCTCATTTTTGAATCCCGAAGCGGACCCGCAGCAGAGCGGCTACCACATTTTGCAAGCGCGAATTGCGGTCGGCAGTGGACAACTCACTGGTAAGGGCTACCTGCACGGCACCCAAAAGAACCTACGCTACATCCCCGAACAGCATACCGACTTTATTTTTGTCGTCATCGCAGAAGAGCTGGGTTTTGTGGGGGCGGTAGGCACGCTGGGGCTGTATGGGCTGTTTTTGTACCACATCTGGCGCGTGATGACCCGCACGCGCGAGGAGTTCCACCGCCTGCTGGCAGGGGGCATTCTCACGCTGTTCACTTTTCACCTGCTCACTAATGTGGGAATGACGATTGGGCTGTTTCCAGTAGTTGGTATCCCGCTACCGTTTTTTAGCTACGGGGGCAGCATTTTGATTACCGCCTTAGCCGCAGTGGGGCTGTTGCAGGCAATCTCGCTGCACGAGGCACCCGTACGGTTGTAATGATGTGCTCCAAGTCGCTATCTATATGAGATTCCTCGCTGCGCTCGGAATGACAAGACTCCTACGCAAATATGCTTGTCATGCCGAGCCTGAGGCGCAGATAGATAGCGACTTGGGTTATGCAAGCTTGCATCAGCCCCGCGCAGCGAGCTGGCTTTCCACACGCTGGAGAACGCGCATGGCAGTTTCAGGCGTGAGCTTGGGGTCTTGTAGGGCGCGATGGGCATCGGCGAGCGCCTCGCGCAGCGGCGAGTCAGTGGGCAGGGCTTGGATTAGTTGCAAGAGTGTTGCCCCCGCAGGTAGCCCTAACTGACGGCATAAGCGTCGGCGTATATCGTCCATGATAATCGCCAATGCCGGCTGCGTGGCACGAGCGCGTTCATAGACGCCAGCCAATGCATCTACATATTCGCCCAGTGCAGGGGCACGGGGCGGGGTAGGGCGGGGCAGCCCGAATCGCTTGCCCACCGAATACATCACCACCACCGCCAGCACCAACAAATGCGCAAACGCAATCCGTACTCCCGCCGGCGCAATGCTCCAAAAGCCGCGTGCCCCCCGCTCCTGTTCCAAGTCGCCTTGACCCGCATCGTCAAAGTAAATCACGCCCCCCTTCGGCAACATCTGACGCACCACCGCCATAATAAACGCCCCATTATCTGCCTCGCGCAAATGTTCGTTACTCAGCCACTGCCAATCGGTGCATTCGAACACCATGCCTTTCTTGTAGTACCAAAACGCTGCCTCAACAGTGCCGCCCGTGTGGAGCAAAGGCACCCATCGCTCGGGGCGCGGGGACAGATTTGCCTGCTGGTCGCCCATCCGAACGGTTCGGATATCGCGCAGCCACGCGGCGGGCAGCGCAGGGCGTGCTTCGAAAAATCGGTTGGTAGGGCTGAACAGCGGAGGCAGGCGTATATTCCTAAGAGCGCCAATTGTGCTTTCCTCGCCGCGCAAGGCTTCAGGCAGCCGTGCATCGCTGCTGAACAACAGCAATCGCCCCCCATCCGCAAGCCAACGCTCCAGTGCCTCCGCGTCCTCGGCGCTCGTAGTCGCAAGCGTAGCAAACGGCGGCGGGAAAATCACCACCATGTCGGCGTCTTTGGGCAGATTGCGGAAAGTGCGCCGCAGCGAACGCACGGTATAGCCATTGCGCTCCAGCAAGCGAGTAAGCCCCTTCATGCCGTACCGATGCTGACTGTAGCTGAGGGGCAGGGGAGTAAAGCGGGGGTCTCGCGCTCGCTCTGCCAAGTGGAGGGAGTAGAGCAACAGTCCCACCACCACACCCACTAGCACAGTCAGCCCAAGTTGGTCACGCAACCACCGCATAGGGCTTGAGTTTGGCGTGTAGGGTCTCGAAAGCGCGCTCGAACTCGGCAAAAAGGTCTGGAGTAGGCGAGCGGTTGCCGTACCAGAGGGCATCGAAGTGCAGGGTCAGCGGGCGCAGCAGCCGATACGCCTCTTCACGCAGCGAGGCGGCGAGGGCAGGGGCGTTCGTAAGGGCAGGGGGCAGGGCAAGGGGTGGGCGACGCAACTGCTCCAGATGCTCCCAGTTGGTTTGGGCAGGGTCATAGTCCAACAGTTTCGCCTCATGCAGCAAGCGCAGCAGCGCCAAATAGTAGGCACGAATGGCTAACCGCCAATCGCCCGACTGCGCCAGCTGCTGCGCCAACGCCTGCCACTCCAACGCGCTCATCGCCCGCGCATCGCCCACCAGTGCATCCAACACGCCTGTCGTGCGCGTCCTCCGTCGAGGCAGCTCAATGCGCCCGACTACATACGAAATTGCTAACGCAATCGCCACCACTAACAGCACGATAATCAGCCATTGAAGGAAGGGCACCGCGCCCGCAACGCCTGAACCGCCCAACGCGCCAAGGAACCGACTGAGCCACCGCACGAAGTTGTCTAACGCCTGCTGAAATACCTCACTTAACCGTTCCAGCCATGACTTCGGGGGCACGAACATATCTGGCTCGGCGAAAATTTGGTCCAGCTGCTGGCGCACCTGCGCTGGCGGCGGAGCAGGGGAGGGGGAGCGACTGCGCAAAGTATTCAAGTATGCCTCTACAGTGGCTTGTGCCGCGTGCAGTTTATCGAGGTCGTTGCTGGCTTGGGCGTCGGCGATTTGGCGTTCTAAAGGATCGCGCAGCTCGTAGGGCAGGGGAGCCAGCGCGCCTTTTGCTCGCTGAAGCAGGGCAGGGCGATGCTCAGGGCGGGCTTGGGCTGCCTTTTGCAACGCATCGCGCGCCTGCTCCAATGCCGCGCGGATGTCTGCTGCTGCCCACGCAAAGCCCGCCACCAACGCAAACAGAAGCGCCAAAACCGCCCATGCGCGATCAACCCGCCTCGCGTCCTTGCAGCACCGCATAAATGTCCAGCCCCTCTAAGCGATAGCGTAAGTCAAAATAAAGCAGCACGCTGGTCAAGTACATCGCGGGCATTACCAGCATATAAGCAAGGTAGGTTCCTGCCTCGTAAATCTGCCCCAGCGGCGCAATCCAGCGGGTTAGAAGTGCCTCCAAATCCGTATAAATCGCAATAATCCAACCTGCAATCACCAACAGCAAGCCGACCAAAATCGTCAGGGCAATAGAAATCACGGCATACACGCCCCAGAAGGTCAAGCAGCTTAGCACAGCGTGCTTATAGTTCGCGCTAATAAGCCGATATGCCCGCGAGAACGCCGAAAAAGCATCCACATTAGGCTCCAACACGATTATCTGGGGCAAAATAATGAACCACACCAACGCCATCGCCGCAATCACCAAAAAAGCGAGGCTCCCACCCACCAACAGCGCCATAAACAGAATCACCAAGAGGGTGGGGCTGCCACTAGCGGCAATTCCAGCAAAAGTCGCAGCCACAAAGAAAAACACAAGATAGCCAACCCCCAATACTAAAACAATCACCGCGTAGAGAGGGTTTGCCAATAGGAGTTGGTTCACCAGTAAAGTGCCTAGGCGTGGCTTGAGCCGTTGCCAAAGCCCCTGCCAGGTAATCGGCTCGCCTTCGGCAATCATCCGAAAGGCTAAAGTTGTCAGCGCCGCGTGCACAGGCGTTGCAATCATCAGATAGGGCAGGTAGAACAGAATCAGTAACACAAAGTCTAACAAGTTGAATAGCGCAACGCTTTCAGGACTACGGCTCATTACCAACGCGGGGACTGTCAGCAGTATTGAAACTACCAGCGGAACTGCATAAATCCATAGCGAAATGCGCAGCAGCGGTTGAAAGTTTTCGCGATAGTAGCTGATGGCGTCATCCATTAATTCAAACGGCGTGGCAGGGCGTTGTAACACGCGGAATTGCGATTGCAAAACCGCCGTGCCCAGCGTGCTAATGCGCCAATCGCTTGTGCGTGTTTGCGTTTCCATTACACTCGCAGCCCCTCTGAGCCAACAAGGCGTGTGCCCATTTTAACTTCTGCACGGGCAGGGGAGCAGGGCAGTTAGCCGCGTAATCAACCACTTGGGCATAATGCCCTTCCTCATACGCCTCGTTGAGCACCGCTTGTAAGTGTACCTCAAGGGTACGGAGGGTCAGTCGTCATCGCAAGGCGATTGTACCTGGGCGCGTTGTCGCTGTTGCCCCGAGAGGCGTGCCACTTGCTCCTCCAGAAACTCCAGTTGCGCCTCGGGCGTCGGGAGGCTGAGTATCTGCTCGGCGGGAATCGGCTCACCAAAGCGCACCACTACCACACCGAATGCAGGCTTGGGCACCAGCTTGCCGTAAGGCAAGATTTTGTCCGTGCCGATAATGCCCACAGGCAGCACGGGAGCGCGGGTTTGGCGCAGAATCAGCAGCACGCCAGGCAGAAACGGCTGCAAATCGCGCGATTCCGATAGTTCGCCTTCAGGGAAGATAGCCAACGCCTCGCCACGCTGTACGGTTTCAATCGCCAGTCGCAGACCTTGGCGGTCGGGGGAACGCTGTTTGATGGGCACGGTCTTGGCAAGGCGGGCTATCGCGCCGATGAGGGGGACGTTGAGGATGTCCGCGCGCCCGACGAAGCATAGGTGGCGGGGGCTGGCGTACCACAACACGGGCGGGTCTGCCAGCGACAAGTGGTTGGCGATCACAATCAGCCCGCCGCGGCGCGGCACGCGCGAGCACCCTTCAATCCGCAGCCATACAAACAGTGGGAACCGAAAAGTTATCGCAAAAAACAGCTTGAAAAACGCATAGGCAAGGTGGAAGAGCAGTCGGTGCCACAGGGCGCGCATGAGAGTCTGATAAGTGGCATTATGTTAACTATAGTCCTCCGACTGACCTTCTATCTCCAGCACCGACTCCGCCATATAAATCGGGGCGCGGAAGCGCAGCGCCAAGGCAATCGCGTCGCTGGGGCGCGCGTCGACTTCAATTTCCTCATCGCCGTGAATGAGGTAGATTTTGGCGTAGAAAGTGCCTTGCCATAGGTCGTCAATCACCACGCGGTCAATGCTCACGCCCAAGCGCGTGAGGATGTTGCGTGTGAGGTCGTGGGTCATCGGGCGCGGGGGCGTTTCTTCGTTGAGGGCGCTGGCGATGGCGTGTGCTTCACACGGTCCGATGACGATAGGCACCACGCGCCCGTAGTTGTCGCGCAGTTGCACCAGCAGGGCGCGCGGTTGTCCGTATTCGAAGCGCTCGTACACGCCCATCACGCGCACTTCCAATTCGCGCCCTTTGTCGAAGCGGGCGGCGCGCTCAGCGAATTCGCTACTGGGCGGCTCGCCAAATAATCGCTGGAGGCGCGCCTCCAGCTCCTCCTCCCCCAACTCTTCACTACTTTCCTCAAATAGCCCCTCCAGCGAGTTCTCCTCCTCTTCGTCGATGTCTTCGAAGAGGTCTTCGAACTCGTCGTCGGGGTCTTCGTCGAATGGTTGTCGGCGTTCGTCGTCGCGCATAGTTCGTGCCTCCTTAGCTGACGCGTGTGCGCGCCACCACTTCGGTGAGGAACTCGCGGTTTGACTTGGTGCGCTGCAGCAGTCGGATGAGTTGCTCGGTAGCCTCCACTAAGTCGTCTTGGTTGGCAAGCAGCCGCCGCAGTTGCCAGATTGCCGCCAGCTCCTCTTTTGAATACAGCAGTTCTTCGTGGCGGGTTCCTGAGCGTTTCACATCAATGGCGGGAAAGATGCGTCGTTCGGCGAGTTCGCGCGAGAGCACGATTTCCATGTTGCCAGTGCCCTTGAACTCCTCGAAGATGTGTTCGTCCATTCGCGAGCCTGTATCGATTAGGCAGGTGGCGACGACGGTGAGGCTGCCGCCCTCTTCGAGGTTGCGCGCTGCACCGAAGAAGCGTTTCGGGCGGTAGAGCGCGGCAGGGTCTAATCCGCCCGATAGCGTGCGCCCGCTGGGGCTGGTGGTGAGGTTTGATGCTCGCCCGAAGCGTGTGAGGCTATCCAGCAGCACCACTACATCCTTGCCCTGCTCCACCAGTCGTTTCGCGCGTTCCAACACGAGGTCCGCCACGCGCATATGGTTCTCGGGTGGCTCGTCGAAAGTGGAGCTAATCACCTGCCCTTTGACCGAGCGGCGCATATCAGTGACTTCTTCAGGGCGCTCATCCAGCAGTAGCACCATCAACACCACTTCGGGGTGATTGGTGGTGATGCTGTTGGCGATGTTTTTGAGCAGAGTGGTCTTCCCTGCTTTGGGGGGCGCTACGATCAGTGCGCGTTGCCCTTTGCCGATTGGTGCGATGAGGTCAATGATGCGCCCTGAAATGTTTTCGGGGGTGGTTTCCATCACCAGCCGCTGGTTAGGGTACAGCGGGGTGAGATGTTCAAACTCGCGCCGGCGGCGCGCTTCATCGGCAGGTTGCCCGTTGATGGCTTCTACGCGCAGCAAGCCATAGTACTTTTCGCCCTCTTTGGGTGGGCGTGCCACTCCGAACACCAAATCCCCTGTGCGCAGGGCGAACCGTTTGATTTGCGATTGCGAGACATACACATCTTCGTTGGTGTTTTGCAGGTTCGGGTGGCGGCGCAAGAAGCCCCAGCCATCAGGTAGAATTTCCAAAATGCCCCAAGCGTACTCGCTACCTGGCTCTTGGGCAGCAACGCGCAAAATGTAGTAAATCAGCTCCGCTTTGTCTTCTATCTCATCGGTAGCGATGCCTAAGCGCTTGGCGCGGCGCCTGAGATCACTCATCGGCTCCTGCCAGAGGGTTTTGAAGTCCATGCCCTCGCGCACGACCGTGGCAGTGGCTGCCTTCGGGCGCATTTCGACCTCGAGGATCTCGCCGTCGCCCGCGCCGTTGGGTGCCGACTCCTCTGGGGTAGCAGTAAGAACCTCAGGTGTTGCCGATTCTTCTACGGTGGTTGTGCGTGTTCGTTTCCTCATCGTGTGTCCCGTCCGATTGCGATTACTTGTCAGCGTTCCTGCGCAGCAGCGCAGGCTGGGGAAATGGCGCACTCGGTAGTACGCTGCAATTATACCTCGAATGCCACATGCAAGGGGCTTGGGGGTTCCCAAGCCCCAGAAGGTTTAGCGCCCGCCCCCGGGCGAGATGCCACCGCGCGGAATATCAACGGCGCCCCCGCCTAAAGGTCCGGGCGCGTTCTCAATCGCGTACAGGTACCGATTAGATGCTGCCACTATCAACAGGGGGTCTGGAATGTTGTCAAAGTTAAGGTCAACCGGTATCAGGACAGGCGCCACTGAGATGGGACCACCCAGTGTTAGGCGCCAGCGCAGGGTGCCGTTAGGCGCAATGCTGAACAGCGTGCCCCGATCATTGCCGATGTAGAGGTTACCATCGGCGTCGATGGTAGGCGTGCAGCGGCTGATGCCTTCCAGGTTGAAGCTCCATTTGATGCTGCCCGTTGCTAAGTCAAGCGCATACAGGCGGCTCTGGCTGGCGTTGAAGCGCCCCACGACATATACGGTTTCGTTGCCTGAGGCGTCGGGCCCAATGGAAGGACCGCCCATGATCGGGATGCGGCGAGTGTTATCCAGTTTCACGCCCCAGATGCGGTTGCCGTTGGCGGTATTGACAGCGTAGATGCGCCCGTAGTTGGAGGCACACACGATTGCCACGGAACCGTCGGCGTTGATGGCAATCGGTCGGTCAATAGCGTCGCTGGGAATAGGATCGGGCGGGCTGTTCGGGTTGTTTGGATCCACGCGGTCTTGAAGGCTGAGGCGTTGGACTGTATTCGTCCAAACAGGGCGATAGCGTGATGCGGGTAGGGTTGGATCAAACGCGCGCAGCGTGCCAGCGTGGTCGGCAATCAGAACGCGTGTGCTCAGCCCCTCGGTGTTGGTCGCAGTTGCGCCCAACACGGCGCCCGCTGCGCCTGTAAAGCCCGAGAAATCGTCCATAGCGAAAAATTGTGAATTTGTTACCACGATTTCACCGGCTTGGAGCGCAGCTGCACTAAGGGTCACAATCCACATCCCACCCACAGCGCTAATGGCACCAAAGTTATCGCCGAAAAAGGCAAACCCCAAAGCGCCGTCCGTGTACGCTCCTATCGTGCCCCGGTACGACGGACGAACATTGACCGTCTGGAAGTAATCTTGAGGGAAGTAGAGGGGGTCAAGGAGTGGTCCAGGATCAGGCGCGTAAAGGAACGAGTCATACTGTCCACCGGCGCCAAAAAAGGCAGGCCAGTCAAACACAAAGCCTAAAAAGAGGTTATTGTCAGCAACTACATAGACGGGCACGGTAAACGCTGCGGGAGTGGCTGCCTGCCCCCAGTAAGGACCTAACGCTCCCGCAGAGCCACCACTGAATGCATCCAAAAAATTGTACTGCACAAAGCGCGCAAACCCTGGTGAAAGCGCGGGCATTTGAGGCGTCCAAAGAAATGCCAAGTCAAACAGCGGTTCGTCGAGGGCGCCACCAAGCGCAACCCATCGCACGCGTGGGCGGTCAATCCCACTAATCTGTGCCTGATAATGGCTGCGATTATGGTCACGCCCCCATGTAGCCCATGGAATAAAGTCAGGCGACACTACACGATCTACCGCTTGGGCAGCGACAACTGCCCAAATTAGCCCCAAAGTGGCAATCGTCCCAATTGCTCGCATGGTCTTCCTCCTTAGCGTACAGCGCGGCGATGAGCAAACAGCTCGCCCTGAGACACAATCGCTGCATAGTCAAAACGATAGGTCGCATTGTCCAGAGAGCTGCCCTCGTAGTAAGTAATGCTTACGCGGTCAGGTTGAGACCCATCGCGGTACTCTACAATGTCTATGATGACATTCCCCTGCTGGATGGTGGGGCGTCCGCTGTCATCGGTGCGCAACGCGCGTACGCGCATCTGTATTTGAGCGATGCGCCGATTGGCACCCTGTGCTGTCACACCCGTGATAACGCGGTTCTGCTGGTTGGTGCCCAGCTGGCTGAGGTCCACTGCCATTGCGATCATCGTGCGTGGCGTGTTGGGAAAATTGGGCCAATCCAACTCAAAATAAAAGTCGGATGCGCGACGCACCTGCTGCTGAGTCCCCGCCTGGAAAAATAGCTCCATCGTGTTCACTGACAGCGTTGCATTAAGCCCAGGACCAGTTGGGGTGAGCTGCACTTCTAAGTTTGTTCCATCACGCGATGTAATCACTGCCAGGTCGTATCGGAACTGCCCAAAGGCTGTGGCTCCAAGCATGCTCAGCCACGCCACTGCAATCCATTTCCATCGCCTCATAGGATGCCTCCGTAGATGCAATTATGGGCTGTTGCGTCAAAATCCTGCTGATTATACCTGCCAATCTGTTACATTTTAGACGCGCGGGACGCGGTTGCATCCCGTTCTCCTCTGCGGATTTCCCAGTTCTATCTCTATCCGTTGGGCTTCCCCCGTTTCGCAAGGGGAACGGCGATTGGCTCGGTTCCCCCTCCCCAGGGGGAACCTTACGGAGGGGGTTGGGAAAAATCAACCAACCGCTTGGGCAGTTGAGGCAGTACCCCGACCCTTATTAGGTCCCCTCCCCTGCCCCGTCAAGGATAACAGCGCTGTAGGGCGAAACAAATGGATATGCTACGGATTGGCTTTGTTGGAAGTGGTTTTGTGGCGCGGTTCCACGCGCAAGCGTTCGCATCGGTACGCAACGCCACGATCACGGCGATCGCAACCCGCAATGCCTTTACAGGCGCCGAACTGGCGGAGTTCTGCCGAAGTTTAGGAGTTGGCACCCCGAAAGTATATAGCGATGTGCGTGAGCTTGTGCGCGACCCCGAAGTAGACGCCGTGTGGTTCCTTGCGCCCAACTATGTGCGGGTGGAATACATTGAGGCGATTGCCGACGAGGTCAAATCAGGTCGTGCTCAATTGAAGGGCTTAGCGGTGGAAAAGCCTCTTGCCCGCAATCTCAAAGAGGCGCGCCGCATTCTGCAAGCGGTTTCGGAAGCAGGCATTCCGCACGGCTATCTGGAGAACCAGCTGTTCGCCCCTGCCCTTACGCGCGGCAAGGAGTTGCTCTGGCGACGCGGGGCGGCTGTCGCAGGTGAGCCTTATTTGGCGCGCTGCGCCGAAGAGCACGGTGGGCCGCATCGGGCATGGTTTTGGCGCGGCGATTTGCAAGGCGGGGGCGTGCTCAACGATATGATGTGCCACAGTGTCGCCGCGGGCTGGTATGCCCTCACCCCGCCCGACCAGCCGCTGAGCGCGCTGGAGCCACGCACTGTCTCAGCGCAAATCGCCTGCCTCAAATGGGCACGCCCTGAATACGCCCAAAAACTGCGCGATACCTACGCCCACGAACTGGAGGTTGACTACACCAAAGCCCCCGCCGAGGATTATGCAGCGGCCCGCATTGAATTCCGAACGCCCTCAGGCAACAAAGCCATCGTGGAAGCCACCACCTCGTGGTGCTTCGTCGGTCCCGGACTGCGCCTCACCTTCGAGGTACTGGGGCCAGAATACATGCTGGCAATCAACACCTTGCGGGGCGAAGGCGAAATCTTTTTCAGCCGCGCGGTGCACGGTGAGGCGGGCGAAGACTTGGTGGAAAAGCAAAACGCCGAGCAGGGCTTGATGCCCTACCTCGCTGACGAAGCACACGCCTACGGCTACATCGCGGAGAATCGCTATTTCACCGAGTGCTTCCTCACAGGCGCCAAGCCTTTCTGCGACTTGGAGTTTGGCGTGCGCATCACGGAGCTGCTGATGGCGGCTTATCTCAGCGCGGAGCGCGGCGCCACAGTTGCCCTGCCCTGCCCCGAACTGGAAGAGTTCATCCCCGCGGTGGCGCAAGGCACTTGGCGTGGCTAATCCCCTCCCCGCCCCGAACAGGTACAATTCGGGGCGTGGCATATGTCAGCTTGTACCGAAAATATCGTGCCCAGCGATTTGATGAACTGATGGGGCAATCGCATGTGACCACCACCTTGCGCAACGCCATTCAGCAAGGGCGGTTGGCGCATGCGTACCTGTTTTACGGACCGCGCGGCACGGGCAAAACCTCTACGGCGCGCCTGCTGGCAAAAGCACTCAATTGCGAGCGCGGTCCCACGCCCGACCCCTGCAACGAGTGCCGCTTCTGCCGCGCCATCCAAGCGGGCACCAGCGTGGATGTTATCGAAATGGACGCCGCCTCCGAAACCAGCATCGAAGATGTGCGCACCTCCATCATCGAAAACGCCAAGTACCCCCCGATGGAAGCGCGCTACAAAGTCTACATCATTGACGAGGTGCATGACCTCTCTGCCAAAGCGTTCGATGCGCTGCTGAAAACCATCGAAGAGCCACCTCCGCATGTGATTTTCGTGCTGGCAACTACCGAGCTACATCGCGTGCCGCCCACTATTCGCTCGCGCTGCCAGCGTTTTGACTTCCATCGCGGCACCATCGCCGAGATTGCCAAGCGGCTGCAGCAAGTGATTGAGGCGGAGGGGTTGCAGGCGGAACCCGCCGCTATCCACCTGATTGCCCGCGCAGCCGATGGCTCGTGGCGGGATGCGCTCACCGCTTTAGAGCAAGTCATCGCCTTCAGCGAGGAGGGTACGATCACCCCGCAAACAGTATATGATGCGCTGGGCATGCTGGAGGACGAGACGCTGATGCAGCTGACCGATGCCCTGCTGGAGCGTGATGCTGGCAAGGTGCTGAATCTGCTGGAGACGCAGATGCTGCTGGGGCGCGAGCCGCGTGTGCTGGCCGAATCGCTGATTCAGCACTGGCGCGCGCTGGTGCAAGCGGCGTTGCACGCGCAAGACCGCGCGGACATGTACGACCCCACACTCTGGAGCGCGATGGTGGAACAGGCGCGTCGCGCAGGCATTCCGCGCTTGGTGCACTGGTGGGAGCAGATGGCAGGCGCGCTTGGCGAAATGCGCACCTCAGGCTCACCTCGCACCGTGCTGGAGCTCTACCTGTTGCGTTTCGCTACTGAGCCACCCGCAGGCGTGGCGGTCTCC
>JAUQOS010000134.1 GCA_030550775.1 Armatimonadota bacterium | reverse complement strand
AGGGGGGCTGTTTGTTTTGAGAACCCCCTCCTTTAGGTTCCCCCTACTGTGTAGGGGGAACCGAGCAGGTTTTCGGTTCCCCCCGCTTGCGGGGGGAACCTGCAGGAGGGGGGGCAGAGCCGCAAGACCGATGGCAGAAGTGCGTGGTAAAACTCAGGTAGTGTACCCTTACCGAGGAGGGACGCCGATGCTTGCAGCGTAAGCGCTTCGCGAACGCTGGTGTTTCAACCGTCTGCGGGGCTGGAAGCCTCACTTGTAAGGTATCATCTAAGGCATGCACGAGAGCTGCATGTAGGGGGACACGATGATACGACAGAGACTGAGCCAACTGACACACTGGTGGAACATCGCGAAGGAGCTTTCGCCCAAGCAAGTGGACCGCGAGTTGCTGACCCCTTTTCGGATTGCGTTAGTGGGGCAGCCAGAGCGCGTGGAAGCTGTGTGGCGCGTGCTGACCGCGGGCGCAAGCCCTGCGCAACTGCAAACCGCCGCCGAGTATGTGAAGCGATATCACGCGCCTGTCAACGAAGAGTTCGACTTCGTGCTGGGCTGCGACGCTTTGGAGGTGCCCCAAGACGCGATTGAGGCGATTGTTGACCACTTCCAAAAACACGAGTTTCCGCTGGTGGCGTTAGCCCGCGTGTTGCCCGGCACACGCGACTTAGTGGTCAACCGCCTGATTGAGGATGTGGCGACGCTGAACGCAGGGCTGGCGATGATGTCGGCATTGCCATCGGTATTTCCGTTGTTGGGACTGCTGGCGCCTCCCGCTGCGGTGGCTGATATGGTGCTGTTAACCAAAAACCAGCTGCTGATGGTGCTGCGCATCGCGGCGGCGTTTGGCAAAACGCCCGATTGGAAGCAGCGGCTGCCGGAGGTGGCAAGCGTGTTTGGCGCAGCGTTCGGCTGGAGGGCGCTGGCGCGCCAACTGGTAGGCTTGGTGCCCGGCGGCGTGGGCGTAGTGGTGAAGGGGATGATTGCCTACGCGGGCACGCTGACCGTGGGGCGCGCGGTGGCGTGGTTCTACGCAACGGGCAAATCGCCCAGCCAAGCGGAACGTGAACGACTCTACCGACAAGCGTGGGAAGAAGCGCGCGAAAAAAGCCAGCAGTGGCGCCAACCATAAGCCGTTGGGCGCGCCTGGGATGGCTCGTTGGCGTATTTGGGCTGAGCCTGACGCTTGCTGCAGGCGCGCCTGAGCAGTATCGCCTGCCCAACGGTGCACGCCTGATTGTTGAACCCGTGCCCCACGCGCCGTTGGTGGCACTTGAAGTGTGGATTCGCGCTGGCACCGCCAACGAAACGCCCGAGACCTCTGGCGTTGCCCACCTGCTGGAACATATGATTTTCAAGGGCACGGCAACGCTGCCCCCAGGCGCGCTGGACGAGGCGTTTGAGAACGCAGGCGGCATTCTGGACGCTTTCACCGAGCGTGACTGGACGCGCTTGTGCGCCACCGTGTTGCCCGACCGCTGGCAAACGCCCCTGCGAGCCCTGCTGCATAGCGTGCTCCACCCCGCCCTGCCTGAAACCGAACTGGAAAAGGAGCGCGCGCTCATCCTACGCGATGAGTACGCTACGCACCATGTTGACCCCGTTCGCTCCGCCCGCTACGCCTTGTTCCGCCGCGCGTTTGAGGGGCACCCCTACAGCCTACCGTTGTTGGGCGAGCCAACAGTGTTGGCGCGGCTAAGCCGCGCAGACATCGAGCAGTTTCACCGATCCCACTACCGCCCCGAGCGGATGGTGGTGGTTGCGGTGGGTGCGGTGGAGCCGCAGACGGTGCGTCGCGTGGTGGAGGAGGCATTTGAAGGGGCGCCACAGGCGTCGGGAACGCACGCCACACCTACGCCTGCCCCCAATGCACCGCGCCTCGTCGTCGCGCCCCACGGCGACTGTATGGCAATCGGCATTCACACGCCCCCCACGCGCGCGGCTGAAACTTGGGCAGCGGCAGAGGTGCTGCGCATCGCGCTTGCCGAGCCCTATCGCGGCTTGCTCTACGCGGGTGATGCCCCCCTGCCGTTTGGCAAGCTACGCAGCGAATACCTGCCGCGCCTGCAGGGCAGCCTGATCGCCCTCTATGCCTTGCCCCCGGCAGAGCCGACAGAAGCGTGGCATACGAAACTCCAAACACGCTTAGAACGCACCTTGCAGGAGATCGCCTCAGGTAAGGCTCGGCATGCGCTGGAACAAGCGCGCCTCGTCGCGGTAGAACGACACAATGCGCTCACGCGCCAAATTGCAGAACGCGCCCGCTGGTACGGACTGTGCGCCACCCTGCAACTTGACCTTGTGCCCGAAGCGTTTACCACCATCCTGCAACAGTTGCCGCTGGAGCAAGTGGAAGCGTTGGCAAGCTACGCGCTGGGCGCACCAGTGCCTGCGTCAGCGCCCACCCCCACGATTAACTCCACATCGGCGCTCCGCAGCGCCCCGCGCCCCACCAGCGAACAGGTGCGCGCTGCCCGCCAACGACTGGCAAACGGGCTGCGTGTGGTCGCCCTCTCCGACCCTGATGCGGAGTATGCCGTGATCCAAGTCGCCATCGGGCATCCAACTGCCCAGTTTGACCCCGCCACAGGCGAGCTTGCCGCGCGCATGTTGTTTGGCAGCACCCACAACGAGACGGAACGTACCCTTGCGGCGCGAATTGCCCGCTCAGGAGGCAGTTTGCAAGTGCACTGGACACCCGCAGGCGCGCTAATCACTGCGCTGGCGCGACGCGACTCGGTCATCAGCGTGCTGTCGTTGCTAAAAGAGGCTCTGTTCCGTGCCGAGTTCACCGAGCAAGCGCGCTTGCGCGCACTGCGCGACGCGCTCTATGACCGACGCTACAGCGAGGATGGAGGCACATGGCGATTTCACGCTGAGTTCACGCGCCTGCACGCCGATGAACTCGCCTTACAGCGCGTCGCCTTGCCTAGCATCCGTGCCTACTATCAGCAATCTTATCGCCCTGAGAATGTAGTGGTGGTTGTGGCAGGCAACGCGCGTGTGGAAACGCTCGTTGAACATGTGCGCACGGTGTTCGGGGGTGCATGGGAAGGGCAGAGCAGGCACGCCGCGCCCACACCGCTGGCAGCGCGTTTGGATTTTGCCGTCGCCGTGGCACAAGGCATTGTCTACGCGGGCTATCTGTGGCAGCTTGCCCCCAAGGAGAGCGACTACCACGCGCTGCGCCTTTGGCAGTTTGTGTTGGGCGAGGGCAAGCGGGCGCGGCTGTTTGTTGCTAGCCGTGAGCAGCTGGGCAGGGGCTACGAAGTGCGCACGCAAACCGCGATACGCGTTGGAGCGCTCACAGGCTGGGGCTGGATACAAACGGGCAACCCACCCGCGCTGCTGCCCGTTATCCAGCAGACCTTCACGCAGCCGCTCCAACCCGAAGAGTTCCAGCGTGCTCGCGCCTTGCTGTATGGCGAGTGGTATCGCCTGCGCCAAAACCTCATCGAGCTAAGCGTAACCCTCGCGTGGGCGGAACTCAGCGGGCTGGGCTACGAGACCATCCTCCACACGCCCGCGTACCTCGAGCAACTGCGCCTTGAAACCGTAGAGCAGGTGCGCCAACGCCTTCTGCGCGGTTCGAGTGTACAATTGGAGTGATGCGTTTCGACCCGAATCTGGATGCCTATCGCGAGCTGGGGGTGCCGCCCGATGCCTCGATGGAGGCGATTCGGCAGGCATATTTGGCGTTAGCGCGTCGGTATCATCCTGACCGTGCTCCGGTAGGGCGCGCCGCTGAGTATGAAGAGCGAATGAAGCGTATCAACCAAGCCTACGAGTTGCTCAAAAACCCCGACACACGCCAACTCTACGACCGCTTGCGCGCGCCTGCAGCGGTGAAGGGCAGCCTGCGTCACAGCGCCACCGCGGCGGCCCCATGCGCCCAACGCAACGACCCCTATGTGCACATGCGCGCAGGGTACCAACAGCGGTTGCATCGGGTGCAGCTCTCGGCGCTGGGGCTACCGCCGTGGGCACGGGCTTTGGCAGGGCTGTGCGCGGGGCTTGGATTGGTGGTTGGCTTCCTGTTGGGGCTGCCGTTTGGCATCATCGGCTCGATACCGGGCGCGATGGTGGGCACAGTGATAGGTATGGTGGTAGGGCTGTTTGCGGTCTACCTCTGTGCGTTGGGGTTGCCGACCGCTATCTTGGCGCTGGTGGGATGGTGGCTGGGGCAAACGGTAGGAGCATTGGTAGGCGCCTTGTTTGGTTTGGGGTTGGGAGGGTGGTGGGTCGTGCGCCTGTGGCGACGGATGCGCCGCCATGTACGCCTCCACGCGGAGCCGCGCGCCTCACGGGGCTTCTCCGTGCGGGTGTA
>JAUQOS010000133.1 GCA_030550775.1 Armatimonadota bacterium | reverse complement strand
CAATCTCCTCGCGGGTGAGATAGCCTTCGTTGTTGAACGACACCAGAATATGCTGCGCGCGTATCTGGCTCACCAAATGCGCCATCGCGTCACGCGCCCGTGCCCGCGAGTTGAACACGCTCTTGCGCACCTTCACATCCACGCGCTTGCGCGCCACACCATAGGTTTCAGGGTTATCCCACAACACTAACGTCTCCCACACGTGGTAGTTCGCCAGATACGAGTGTTGGTTGTAAGGCGGGTCCAAGTAAAACAAATCGGCTTCTAACGCGCCCGCCAGCTCCAGAGCGTCGGCTTGGTAGGCTTTGCCTGCCCCAACCAACAACGGCGGATACTCCAGCTTCAACGGGTTGAAGGCGCGGGGTGCCCATTCTTTGAGGTACGCCATCTGCAGCCCTGTGGTGGAGTCCACCTTATCGGCTGCCAACATTAGGCTGGTGAGCAAGATAGCGCGCAGAAGCGGGTCGTCGTAGTGGTTGATCGCTTCGCGGATGGCTTCAATCCGGGCGCCGTTTTCGGGGCGGAAGTAGCGCGCTTCTTCGCAGTAGGTGCGAGTGAACCAGCCGTGTTTGAGGGGCAGTTGCATCAGTTCGTTGAGGATGGGCTGAATGCGCTCGGGTGGGTAGTCGTCGCGGTTCGCCTCCACCAGGGCTTGGGCGAGCACATAGGCGTAGGTGTTGTGGTCGTTGGCAAGCACGAAGTAGCCCTGCGCTTTGAAAGCATGTGCTATGCGCGCACTGCCTGAAAAGAGATCCACAATCGTACGAATCGGCATGTGTGCGTGCACGCACTCTACCACGCTGATAATCCACTTGACCAGTGCCCGCTTGGAACCGATGTACTTAATCATTTATGGCAGCACCCAAGCAGTGTTGCAAATGACGCCGTGCTCTGGAGCGGGGTTGTCACCGCGCAGGTGATTATAGCATAACCTGCGTAGCTGTCCGCGCTGAGATTCTTCGGCTTCGGCACGGAATGAGCATGCTTGCCTCAATCCCTTGCTATTCCGAGCACCACGAGGAATCTCGCTGCTCAACACGGGTTGGATGCGGCTTGGGTATGGTGTCATCAAGAGGTTGCTACCAGCTTCAGACTATTTGCTGCCGACGGTGTGCCGATGGGGTGCAAGCACAACTCGGTGTTCCTGCTGCCCCCACGCCGAGGTCGTGAGGTATAATTCTGTGACCTATGCCGCGCTATAAGATTCTCACTTGGGGCTGCCAGATGAACGAGGAAGACTCCGAGCAGATGAGCCTCTACCTGCAGGAGCGGGGCTACGAGCCTGCGGAGTCGGTAGAGGACGCTGATGTGGTGCTGCTCAACACTTGTGCGGTGCGTCGCAAGCCCGAAGAGAAGGTGTTCAGCACCTTGGGGCAGCTACGCAAGCTCAAGCAGCGCAAGCCGCACATGGTGATTGGGGTGTGTGGGTGCATGGCGCAGCTGCGCGCGGAGGAGATACGCCAAAAGGCGCCCCATGTGGATATGATTATCGGCACGGCGCATGTGTCGCAAGTGGGCGCGCTGGTGGAAGAAGTGCTGCAGAAGCGTCGCCTTGCGATGCGCTTGGAACTGCCTGAACGCAAGGGGGCAATCGTCACCGATATTCCCGCGCGTAAGATAGAACGCGCGCCCAAACTCAAGGCGTTTGTGCCGATTCAGTATGGTTGCGACAAGTTCTGCACTTTCTGCGTGGTGCCGATTACGCGCGGGCGCGAGCGTAGCCGTCCCACTGCCGACATCATTCAAGAAATTCGCATGCTGGCTGAGCGCGGCACCAAAGAAGTCACGCTGCTGGGGCAGACGGTCAACTCTTACGGCAAGAACCTTCTGGAGGGGCGCGTGCCGTTCGCACGCTTGCTGAAGCTCATCAACGATATTGAGGGCATCGAGCGGATACGCTTTACCTCGCCCTATCCGCGCGATTTCCGCGACGACCTCATCAACGCCATCGCCGAGCTACCTAAGGTGATGGAGCATGTGCACCTGCCGCTGCAGTCGGGCAACAACGAAATCCTCAAGGCGATGCGCCGCCTTTACACGGTAGAACAGTTTGAGGAGATTGTGCATAAGCTGCGTGAGCGCGTGCCCGGCATCGCGATTACCACCGACATCATCGTCGGCTTTCCTGGTGAAACCGATGAACAGTTTGAGGATACGCTGAAAGTAGTGGAGCGCATCCGCTTCGACGGGGCGTACATGTTTGCTTACAGCCCGCGCCCAGGCACGCCCGCTGCCGCGATGGAGAACCAGATTCCGCGCGCGGTCAAGCAAGAGCGCCTGCAGCGGTTGATTGAGTTGCAAAATCGCATTACCTGCGAGATTAACGCCTCACAAGTGGGGCGCGTGTTCGAGGTGTTGGTGGAGGGCCCGAGCCAGAAGGATCCTACAAAGTTGGCGGGCTTTACGCGCGAGAACAAGATGATGCACTTTGTCGGCTCGCCCGAGTTGATTGGTAAGATTGTGAAGGTGCGTGCCGACGAGGCGCACCTGTGGGGCTTTTACGGCACCGTGGTGGAGGCATAGCGCGGGCTACGGCGCGCGCATCCGCTGCAGGTAGGTTTCCAGCAGCAGGGCAGCCGCGACAGCATCCACCACTTGCTTGCGTCGGGCGCGGGTGTAGTTGCCTTCGCGTAGACGCCGCTCGGCTTCTTGGGTTGTGAGCCGTTCGTCGAGCAGTGCCACAGGGATGTTCAGCCGCTGGCGCAACTGCTCCGCGAACGCTTCCACTTCGCGCAACCGCTCGCCTCCCTCGCCCCACATCAGGTACGGGGCGCCTATCACCACTTGTTGGATGCCCTCACGCTCCAGCCAGCGAGCAATTTGCTCCACATCGTTGGGGAGCACGGCGGCAGGTAGCGGAATACCTACCTCCGTATGCGCCACTGCCACGCCCACGCGCTTCGTGCCGTAATCCAATGCGGCAATACGCATCATGCCTCCCAGTTGAGCACAATCTTGCCTGCTTGCCCAGAGGTAAGTAGTTCGAAGGCTTGCTCGTACTCACACCAAGGTAGCACATGCGTAATCGCAGGGCGTACATCTAACTTGCCCGACTGGAGTAAGTGTTGCATCAACTCCCAAGTGTGGTACAGCCGCCTACCCACAATCGCGTGGATGTGCACCCCCTTGAAGATCAGCGCGTTGAGGTCGGTGGTGACGGGTTGCCCAAACAGCCCCAGTAGGCTGATCTCGCCGCCTGGGCGGATGGCGTGCGTGATGAGTTCAATCGCGCTGGGGTGTCCCGACATCTCCAGTGCAACATCAACTCCCAAGCCGTCGGTGGTACGCAGAATGTGGCTGAGCACATCGTCACGGGTGGGGTCAAGCACCATATCGGCGCCCATGCGCAGGGCAAGCTCGGCACGATAAGGGCGCACTTCGGTGGCAATCACGCGTGTTGCCCCTAACGCCTTGGCAACCGCGATGCTAAACAACCCGATCGCGCCGCAGCCCGTAATCAGCACCGTCGCCCCACGCACATCGGCAGCGCTCACCGCATGCACCGCGTTGCCCAACGGCTCCTGCACAGTAGCCACTTCGGGAGGTAGCGTGGGGTCGGTGCGTTGGGCGTTCGCGGCGGGGATTGCCACATACGGTGCAAAGCCCCCATTCACATCCACCCCGAGAATGCGCGTGTTGAGGCATACATGCGCCTGCCCTAAGCGACACGGCACACAGTGCCCACACACAATATGGCTTTCCGCGGCAACGAAATCGCCCACGCGCAAGTGCGACACACCCTCGCCTACCGCCTCCACATAGCCGCAAAACTCGTGCCCAACCACCACCGGAGGTTTGAGCCTACTGCGCGCCCAAGCATCCCAATGATAAATGTGTAGGTCTGTGCCGCAGATTGAAGCACGCACCACGCGGATGATTACATCCTGCACCCCACAAGTGGGTTCCGCCACTTCACATACTTCCAGCCCCACATCGGGCTGGGTCTTACAAATCGCCTTCATCGGTAGTGCAAGTATACCTAAGCCGCCTACATGGTACACTGAAACCCATGCGAGGTGCAACGATGCGACAAGACCTATGTTGGTGGGCGTTTGCTGGGCGTGTGGAGCCAAAACGCCTTATCGCGGAAGCCAAACGCATCGGCTACGAGGGGTTTGAATTGGTGCCCGAACCGATGTGGGATGCCGTCAAAGAGGCGGGGCTGGAAATCGTCACGCATGTGGGGCATGGCACGATTGAAAACGGCATGAACGACCCGCGCAACCACAGCCGAATCGAAGACGAAATCAGAGCCAACATCGACAAGGCTGCCAACTATGGGATTCCGATTCTGATTTGCTTTTCGGGCAATCGCCGCGGGCG
>JAUQOS010000132.1 GCA_030550775.1 Armatimonadota bacterium | reverse complement strand
GCCGACGCTTGCGCACCGCAAGGAGACCCGCCAAGCCCGCGCCCAGAATCACACTGCTCATCGGTTCCGGCACAAGCTCCAGCGATACGCCGTCCAACCGCGCTCCGACGCTATCCTCTGCCAGCCCCCAATCAGGATAGGCAGGGCTGCTGGTCGTGCTCTCGAACGCCACGATATAGGTTCCCGGCGCAAGCGTAATGTCGTAGCTGAACGGCGTCCATGTGTACCCTGAGGCAGCAGGATGCGTCGCCGTTTGCGAGAGCACCGGGTTATTACTGGAGTCGAGAATTTCCACCAGCATCGTGCGGTCGTTCGAGGCGTCGCCCGGATGCCAGCTACCCGACATCAGGAACTTCAGCCTGTATAATCCCCCCTGCCCCGACGCGATGGTCACCATCTGGTAAATCCGCGATTTGCCTGGGCTGCCGTTCAACTCCACATACTGCCGACCATCGACCACATAAGACGAGGTAGGCGGCTCCTCGCGAATTAAATCGGGCAGGGGGTAGCCGCTTGCGACGCTCCATCCGGGAATCGGTGCGCTTATCGGAAACTGACCCAGAAATTCGCCGTCGTCGTCGGGAGTGTTGCCAATCATCGGCTCCTCAAAACTGCCGTTCACGATTAGGTTGTTCGCGAGGGCGATTTGCCCCAACGCAAAACCCAAGCCCAGAAGCGTAATCCATCGGCTCTTCATCGCCGTCAACCTCCTCAGTGCACCTTCCATAGGTCAAGACTCCTTAATCGGCTCGGAGCGGACAAATAAACAGCAATTCTGATACCAATTGGCGATTCTCGGCTCGATATTTTTTGCGGTTTTTTCTCTCCAGCCTGCTATCATACCGATCGGGTTTTCAAGTGCACCGTCGGCGGGGACGCCGACGCCTGAAGTTTGCCGCTTTTCCAATCCCTTGAAATAACAGTCGGCGTCGGGTATCTGCTACCGTATGAGCAATCCTTGACCCACCCAGCCGACCGAAACACGCCGTCCCTTAGACCACCTCCTTCGCTTGCTCACTCAACTCGTTCAGCACTCCCGACGCCCCGAACCCGTGCACACCACCCTCGCCCTCGCCGAACTGCTCCAGCCAGCCCGCCGCACCATCGCCCAACTCTGGAGCCTGCTCGGACGCCTGACCTTCCCCGCCTGCGCCTATCGCCTCTTCCAACTTGCCCCCAACGCGTCCTCCACCCCCTCTTTGAACCGTGCCTCGCCGCCTTGCCCCCGACGAACCCTTGCGGGTCATCTCGGACGCCACCCAAGTCCCCCGCACGGGCGACTCGGCGTCGGACGGCTCCGCGCGGGCAACACCATGCCCTTTGCCAAAGGACGGCACCACGCCCAACGCGGGAGCGCGGCGTTTGTAGGGATGTCTGCGGAACACCGCTCTTGGCGGGCGATTGGTGTCGGTTTGGAGCTTGCTTTGGCGCCGCGGTCGGCGCTTGGGGGGTGTCAGGCGTTGGAAGCCGCGCGTGTGTGGGCGAGGGTTCACCAGTTGCGGGTGTGGATGGATGTGGCGGAGCGTTAGAGGGTGTGGTTGGTGGTGCAGGCTACTGCAGGTGGGCGTTTGTATGGGGCTTGCTCCTGCGCACCGTGGCGGTGGTGCGGTTGTGGGCGTGCGTGCGGTTGACGACGCTGCCGATTAGCGAGGGGCGCTGGGGAAATGGGGGGCGGTTTGTGCTGCGCATTGTGGTGGGCGCATCGGACGTCCGCGGTGCTAGTACGCTCACGCTGCACGACGGGCATACGCTACACTGGGACTATCTGATTGTCGCCGCAGGCGCAGCCTACCACTACTTCGGCAACGATGAGTGGGCGGAGTACGCCCCAGAAGGCGGCGGTCGCACGCATCGGACGCCTGCGCTTCATGGCTGGTTCGCATGGCTGACGTGGCTGTTCGTGCATCTGACGTTCTTGGTGGGCCTCGAGAACCGCCTGCTGGTGTTCATCCAGTGGGCGTGGAACTACTTCACGCGCTACCGCCGAGCGCAGCTCATCACAGGCGAGCCGCGCACCCCTGCGCTGACGGCAGAACAGTCATCTGAGAGGAAAACGACCTTACGCTAGCAGGAATCCGCCCACTCCCTCGCAAAGAAAACCGCAGGGGGTTATGATGGACTGGTATATGCGCATCTCCGCTTGGTGCGAACGATGGGGCTTATCGCGCGAAGACGCAGAGGATTGTGTGTGGGACACACTGGCGCTCTACCAACGCAAGCGCGGAGTCTTTCCGTGGGAGGCGACCGCACCCGACTGGACGCTGCTGCGCAGTTGCGCACGCGACGTCGCCGTTGAACACGCAAGAGCGTCCCTACGACGCTCCGCGCTGATGCAGCAGTTTATGCAACGAACCATTCAGGACGTGCCGACCTCTGACCCCGAAGATATAGCTATTGAACAGGTGGACGTGGGGATATTTATCACTTCCTTACCCACATATCTGCGGGAATTTCTCCACTTGCGATTATATGGATACACCCTTGCTGAAACGGCGCAAGCGATGGGAATCGCCCTCGGTACAGCCAAACGCTATAGCTACGAAATCCGAGAACGATTTATCGAATTCTCGCAACCGCACACAACCTTTTCACCTTGCGATGTCGGAATTAATAGCGGAAGTTCACACGAGCTTTCCGAACTTTCCGAACGCTCTTCGGAGGTGAACCGAAATGCAGAAACGATGGACACCTTGGGCTTTCATACCGACGACAGTAGCGACCCTGATAATAGCAATAATCCTGACCCTGAGTCCAACGGGGGGGGGCGATACCCCAAACAGGATGTAGGTGTTGTGATGTCGGTAGTGACTGTGGTGGAGATTGTGCTCGCAGAACATCGAACTCGCCCGCTCAAAACCAGTAGGTAGCAACTTGGGTGATATTAGTGTGGTTATGTTGCTTACAAGGTAGTTGGCATACTACCCTGTAAACTTGGAGGAAGCCATGAGTGGACGATGTATGGCATTTGTTATTGCGCTAATGTTGGCTTGCCTGATTCTCTGCAGCTGTCGCCAGCAGGCAAGTAACAATCCTACCACCCAAGAGGATAGGGTTCTCGATCTGCTCGCCAAAGTAGAAAGCGGATCGAAACTTACCAATGAAGAGTTTGAGGAGCTCGTGCGTATGACTCAGGAACCTAACGTTCTGGTGAGCAGTAAAGCCTACAACGCTTTATGGTTTGTGAAAGAACCTGAGCAAAAGCGTCGTGCGGCGGAAGTGATGCGGCATGCGCTTTCACATCCAGACGCTTCTATTCGCGGTTCCGCCTGTAAAGGGCTAGGTTTTGTGGGCACGCGCGAGGATGTCGAGTTACTACTGCCTAAACTGCACGACCCTGACCCTTTTGTGCGACACATGGCATTGCAGGCAGTAGGTGCACTGGGCGATTCGCAGTACGCCCGTCAGGTGCGCCCTTTGCTGAATGACCCCGATGCAAAAGTGCGCCGGCTCGCTCAGGAGACGCTGCAAAAGTGGGGTGTTAAGGTTCCGTGAAGACGCTCATCAGGCGTGGGTTTACTCTGGTCGAGCTGCTGGTCGTTGTGGCGATTGTTGCGATATTGGCGGGACTAATTTTCGCCGTGTTCGCCCGTGCGCGCGAGTCAGGGCGCTCGACCACTTGCCTGAACAATCTCCAACAGTTGGGGAAAGCGTTCCTGTTATATTTGCAGGACTACGGGGGCTACTTTCCCAGTTCGCATGATGTATTAGCGGGCAAGGGGATTTGGGTCGCTCTAACCCCCCCATGCACCTTTTCGTTACACTACCCGGACTGTACCTATGCCCCTGAAAATGGCGTAATCTATCCCTATGTGCGCGATACCATGGTGTACATTTGCCCTTCCGATCCTTACGGTTCCAAAGTACGCCTTAGCTACGCGATGAATATCTCTCTTGGCGTCGACGGTGACGTTGGACACGAAAGCCAGATTACCGACCCAACAACGACCGTGCTACTGGTCGAGAATCACTTTGTCCCGGACGATGTTTTTCACAGTCCGGGCTATAACGGCTGCCCAGTAGGCGTGCCGATAGACGCTACAATTCCTTGCCACGGCGATCCAAAGCGTTGCTACAGCACGCCTATTCTCGGTTCGGTGTGTTTGTCGCCTGTTTCTTGCGTGCACCTGGGCAACACGAATGTGTTATTCGTTGATGGGCGTGCCAAGAGCATGTTGCGCAGCGCGTTGACGGTGCGAATGTTTTTGCTGGAGCGCGACCATGCGAATTAGTGCGCCACGTGGTGCCCCCGCACCTCGCGAATCACGGTCACCTTCACCCGACCGGGATACTCCAGCTCGGACTGAATCTTGTGCGCAATCTCGCGGGCGAGTTGGTGGGCGCGCAAGTCGTCTACCTCGTTCGGCTTGACCAGCACGCGCACCTCGCGCCTTGCCTGAATCGCGTCCACCTTCTCCACGCCTTCGAAGCTCATGG
>JAUQOS010000034.1 GCA_030550775.1 Armatimonadota bacterium | reverse complement strand
TGGAGCGGGCAGCGGGAATCGAACCCGCACCGCCAGCTTGGAAGGCTGGAGCTCTACCATTGAGCTATGCCCGCTCGCAAGTCAAATTATACCATGTCAAACCCTGCGATGCAAGGGGAGCTAAAAGCTGGACGCGGTTCCCCGTGAAGGAGAACCGCGGAGGAACCAGCCGTGCTTGTGCGCCGTTGTCAGCAACCCTGCCCAAAGTTAAACAGCACCAGTAGCAGGTCGGCGTCGTTGACAATCCCGTCGCCGTTGGCGTCGGCACCGGCGTTGCCCGTGCCAAAGTTGAACAGCACCAACAATAGGTCGGCATCGTTCACGCAGCCATCGCCGTTCATATCACCCTCGGGACGGGCAACGGTTTGGACGGTCAAGCGGTAGCGTTGTACATCATCGCTGGAACCTGGACCCGAGAACACCCGCGCGAAGAAAGTGCCACCTGCGGGAGGCGTGATAAAGTTAGCGATTTGTTCAGGTTGCCCCGCCCCATTGGCTGTCGCAGAAGCGACGACTACGCCCGTGCTATCGCGCAGTTCTAACTGTAGGTTTTGAATAGTGAGCGTATTCACAGTAGTTGTCGAGCCGCCTTGGGGACCCACTTGGTAGGTGGTGCCGATTGGCGTAACGGTAATCGTGAGGCGACGGAAGGCGGGGATCTCAAGTCGGTACCAGTCGACGTCGTTGATATTGTGCAGGCTCGCCCACTGTAAAGTCGCGCTGCCGGTAGCCGTCATGTCTATCGTCGTCGCTTGAGAGATGGAGTTGTTTGGTTCATAAGGATCGCCGTAAAACCGATGCACGCCACGAATGTCGTCATCCTGAGGGCCATCGAAGTTCGTGCTCAGGTAGGGCTCCATCAACTTGGTTTGATCAACAGGTATCACGTGCCCAAACCCCAGGCCGTGTCCGTGTTCGTGCATAATCACATTGCGTAGAAATCGGTAATTAGCAAAGCTGTTTTGCCAGTTTTCGCTGCTATCTAGCACCATGTCGCCGACATTTGGGAAGTAGTTGAATGCCAGTACATTGCCCGGGCCATCCAGCGGGCGCGCCCCGATGCGCACATCACCACGCGGTGCCGAGGCGGAGCCCGAAGCGTTGGGGAAAGCTGCTCCATCATCACCTACTTCCTCGTAGCGCACGCCCGCGACCTCCTGCCAGCGCGCAAAGCTGTTGCGGAACTGTGTTTGCCACAGCGTGCGATTGCCGCCGAACTTGCTATCCATACTGCTGAACAGGTTGCTGGGCTGTGTGCCGCTGCTCAACCCAGGAAGTTGCACACCGTCGGGCACAAAGCTCCAGCGCAACCGAATGGGCGTGCCTGTAGAACCTGTGCTGCCGTAGGAAGTGAAGCTCCAGCGGGTGCCAGCATTGTAGGCAAGCGCAAACTCGCCAAAAACCAGACGTGAGATGTACTCCACATACCACTCGGGTGTGCCTGGGGCAAAGCAAAGGTGAAGCATATACCCGTCGTGCGTCACACCCTCCGCACAGCACTTGCCTACCCCTTCAACCCCCGTGAGGTGTTCAATGACGCGGTGATGCCACTCAAACGAGTAAGGCTGTTCCCAATCCCAAATCGGTAACCAAGAGGGTAAAATCGGACGGCTTGGCAATAGCGGTTTTCGGGAGGATGGCGAATCTGCGAACGCACCGCCTAAAAGCGCAAGCCCCACCAAGCCTGCAATCAGTCGCGCTTTCATTAGACGACCTCCTCAAAGTAAATCCCAACACGCTTGAGCCTTCCAAGCTCACAAGCCGAATTATAGCACATTTCATGCCAAGTGGGGTATCCTTTTTGTGCATGCGTCGGGTACTGGTGCTTGGCTCCACAGGCTCCATCGGTAAGCAGACCCTCGAAGTCGCCCGTCGCGCCCCACAACATCTGCAGATTGTTGGACTTGCCACTTACTGCGACTACAAAACTTTGCAAGCGCAAGCGGCGGAGTGGCAAGTGTCGCTGCTGGGACTGGTGGAACCGCCCGCCAACGAGCCGCACGATCACCTTTATGTGGGCGTGGAAGGCTTGTGCGCGATGGTGCAGCGCGACGAGGTGGATGTGGTGGTGGTAGCGCTGGGGGGCGCCATCGCGCTGCTGCCCACGTTGGCAGCGTTGGAGGCAGGCAAAACGGTTGCGCTGGCAACCAAAGAAGTACTGGTGGCTGGCGGTGCCATCGTGATGGAAACCGCACAACGGCACAACGCTACCTTATTGCCGATTGATAGCGAACATTCGGGCGCGTTCCAAGCGATGCTGGCTGGTAAGCCCGACCAAGTGGCACGCCTCATCCTTACCGCCTCGGGCGGACCGTTCCGCACGCGCCCACTGGAAACCTTTGACACCATCACTGTTGCCGAAGCTCTGCAGCACCCTAACTGGTCAATGGGGCGCAAAATCACGGTGGACTCCGCCACCATGATGAACAAAGGGCTGGAGGTGATTGAGGCACAGTGGTTGTTTGGGCTGCGCTTGGAACAGGTTGAGGTGCTCATTCACCCGCAAAGCATTGTACACGCGCTGGTGGAGTTTGTGGATGGCTCGGTAGTGGCGCAGCTAAGCGTGCCCGATATGCGCTTGCCGATCCAGTACGCGCTTCTGTATCCTGAGCGGATTGATAGCCAACTGCCCCGCCTGCGCTTGGAGCAGGTCGGGCAGCTCACCTTTGAAACGCCTGACCCGGCGCGCTATCCCTGCCTTGCTCTTGCCTATGAGGCTGCACGCATCGGCGGCACGATGCCCGCCGTGATGAACGCCGCGAACGAGGTGGCTGTGCGTGCCTTCCTAAATGAACAAATCCGCTTCACCGACATTCCGCGCTGGGTGGAAGCCACGATGCACGCTCACACCCCTGCGCCGCCTACCTTAGAGAATGTGCTGGCTGCCGATGCGTGGGCACGCGCATGGCTCACAGCACGCCTGTAGCCACTCGGTATAATCATAGCCCTATGATACGCCAGCAGTTAGCGGAGTGGGTGCAACAAGCTGCGCTTGCCGCACGCGAGGCGGGCGCGCTCGCGTTTGAGACCCTACCAGAATTTGAAATTGAAACCCCGCGCAACCCCGAATTTGGCGACTACGCCACCAATCTCGCGATGGTGCTTGCCCGGCAGGTACGCCGCAACCCACGCGAAGTGGCCGAAATCATTCGCCAGCATTTGCCCCAAGCGACCCACGCATGGATTGAGCGCGTGGAGGTAGCAGGCGCGGGCTTTCTCAACTTCTACCTTAAGCCGAGTTGGGCAGGCGAAGTGGTGCGCCACATCCTTATGCAGGGCGAGCGGTACGGCAACCTCACCCTGGGTGCAGGTAAGCGCGTGTTGGTCGAGTTCGTCAGCGCGAACCCCACAGGACCACTCACCTTGGGGCACGGGCGCAACGCCGCGGTGGGCGATAGCCTCGCGCGCATCTTGGAAGCCGCAGGCTATCAAGTGGAACGCGAGTTCTACATCAACGATGGCGAGAACTCCACCCAAATCCGCAACTTCGCCCTGTCGGTGCTCACCCGCTACAAGCAACTGCTGGGCGAACCCGTAGAAATGCCTGAAGACGGCTACCACGGCGAATATGTGAAGGAAATCGCACAGAGCATCCGCGAGCAACACGGCGACTCTTTCGCCGAGGGCGACCCCGAAACCGTGCTCAAACGCTTCGAACAAATCGCCAAGCAGCAGATGCTTGCCGAGCAGGAGCGCGACTTAGCCGACTTTGGGGTGCGGTTTGACCGCTGGTTCTCGGAGCAAAGCCTTTACGACGCGGGCAAGGTAGAGGAGACCCTGAACCTGCTGCGCGAACGGGGCTACGCCTACGAGCATGAGGGCGCACTCTGGCTCAAATCTACCGCTTTCGGCGACGAGAAAGACCGCGTGCTGGTGCGCGCCAACGGGCTGCCTACCTACTTGGCAGCCGATGTGGCGTACCATCGCGACAAGTACGAGCGCGGCTACGACCTGCTCATCAACCTCTGGGGGGCAGACCATCACGGGTATGTCGCGCGGATGAAAGCAGCCGTCGCCGCGCTGGGCTATGACCCCGATCGCCTGCACATCTTGATTTATCAGCTGGTAAACCTCTTTCGGGGCACCGAGCCAGTGCGCATGTCTAAACGCGCGGGCGAGTTTATCACCTTGCGCGAGGTGATAGACGAAATCGGCGTGGACGCGCTGCGCTTTTTCTACCTCCTGCGCTCGCACGACAGCACGCTGGACATTGATATCGAACTGGCAAAGGAGCAATCGGAAAAGAACCCCGTGTTTTATGTGCAGTATGCGCACGCACGGATTTGCAGTATTGAACGCACTGCTGCCGAGCGCGGCGTGCCAATGCCTGACTGGGCAACGACCGACTTGAGCGTGCTGACCCACCCTGCCGAACACGCGCTCATTAAGCGCTTAGCCGATCTGCCCGACGAGATTGCGTTAGCAGCCCGCCACGATGCGCCCCATCGGCTGACCGCCTACGCGCTGGATGTGGCGCGCGCCTTTCACGGCTTCTACACCGAGTGTCGCGTGCTGGGCGCAGAGCCGCCCTTGCAGGCGGCGCGCCTGCTGCTTGCGCAAGCCACACGCTTTGTGCTCGCGCGTGCACTGGGCTTGCTGGGCGTCTCCGCCCCTGAACGCATGGAACGCGAGGAAAGCGTCGAGTAGGGGTATACTCTGGAGTGAGGAGCCAGCGATGAGCGTCATCCGAGTCACGGTTTGGGACGAGAACCCGCCCCATGTGGACAAGAGCATCTACCCGCATAGCATTCGCGGCGCCGTCGCGGAAGGCTTGGCACGGCTCAACGACGGTACCTTGGAAATCCAAACCGCCCACCTTGACGAGCCAGAGCAGGGCTGCAGCATAGAGCGCCTTCGCCAGACCGATGTGCTGATTTGGTGGGGGCACATTCGGCACGGCGAGGTAAGCGACGAGGTCGCCGAGCGCATTCGCCAGCGCGTGCACCATGAGGGCATGGGGCTGCTGGTGTTGCATTCGGGGCACTATTCCAAGCCCTTCAAGCGCACGCTGGGCTGCACGGGGCACCTGAAGGGCGGCTGGCGCGAAAAGCACCCCGCAGAGCCCGAATATGTGCGCGTGTGCGCCCCCCAACACCCCATCGCACAGGGCATTGAGGACTTCGTGATTGAACACGAGGAGATGTACGGCGCGCCGTTTGATGTGCCCCCACCGTTGGTTGTGGTGTTCCAATCGTACTTTCCCGAAGGGGGCGAGTATTTCCCCAGCGGGCTGTGCTGGACGGTGGGCGACGGCATCGACCCGAACTTCGAGTCGGGACCCGGGAACGGTATCAATCAGGGCTACGGCATTGGGCGCGTGTTCTACTTCCGCCCGGGACACGAAAGCGTGCCTACCTACCACCATCCCGCGGTGCAGAAGATTATCTACAACGGCGTGTTATGGTGCGCGAAGCGGACGGGCTGATTGACCTGCGCTCGGACACTGTGACCAAGCCCACGCCCGAGATGCGCCGCGCGATGGCGAACGCCGAGGTAGGCGACGATGTGCTGGGCGACGACCCCACCGTGCGACGCTTGGAGGAAGCAGCCGCGCAGCGTGTGGGCAAAGAAGCGGGCTTGTTCGTGCCCAGCGGCATCATGGCGAACCTTGTGAGCCTACTTACGCTCACTGGGCGCAACGAGGAAGTGATTGCGGGCGACGAGTCGCACCTATACACTTCGGAGGTAGGCGGGCTGGGCATCTTAGGTGGTGTGTTTTTGCAGGTGCTGCCCAACCTGCCCGACGGCACCATCCCGATAGAGCGGCTGCGCAGCGCTATCCGCAGCGCGGTCTACACTCCCAAAACGCGTGTGATTAGCCTTGAGAACACACACAACCGCTGCAGCGGAGCGGTGCTTCCGTTGGAGTACATCCACCAAGTAGCTGCCCTCGCCCGTGAGAAAGGCGTCTACCTGCACTTGGATGGGGCGCGCATTTTCAACGCAGCCGTGGCGCTGGGCGTTGAGGCGGCCGCAATTGCCGAGCCGTTTGATGTGGTGAACTTTTGCTTTTCCAAGGGGCTGAGCGCGCCTGTCGGTTCTATTGTATGCGGCAGCCAAGCGTTCATCCAAGAGGCACGGCGCACGCGCCGCATGTTGGGCGGTGGCATGCGTCAGGCAGGAGTCTTAGCCGCTGCCGCGTTGGTAGCACTGGAAACAATGGTAGACCGCCTTGCCGAAGACCACGCGAACGCCCGCCTGCTCGCGGAGGAGCTGGCAAACCTAAGCGGCATCCGCATAGACCCCACCCGTGTGCAGACCAACATCGTGATTTTCGAGCTCGACCCCGCCACAGGGTGGGACAGTTCGCGCTTTCAGCAAGCCCTCCGAGAACAAGGCGTGCTATTGTCGCTTTCGGGGGCACGTCTGCGCGCCGTAACCCACTACGGCATCACCCGCGTAGACATTGAGCGCGCCCTTTCGGCAATCCAAGCTGTGCTGCAAACGCGACCGCCCGCGTAGCCAACCCTATGTCGCCATAATACTGGCGACTTCCAGCTTGCGCAAATCAATGGTTTTGACCGCCGTTTGGATGTACTCTATCGGCACTGAGACCAGTCGCCCGCCTTCGATGCCCACCATTTCGTTGGTGTGCCCATCCAGCAGGCGTTGCACGGCGAGGTGCCCTAGCTGCGTCGCCAGCACGCGGTCGAAGGCAGTGGGCGAGCCACCGCGCTGCATGTGCCCCAGCACCAGTGCGCGCAAATGGTACGGCGTGTGCGCTTCCAGGAACTTTTTCACATCCTCGGCGCGCGCAGCACCCTCCGCCACCACAATGATGCTGGAGGTTTTGCCCCGCTCGTAGCTATCGCGCAGCTTGTCTAACAAGTCTACCAAGTCGTAGGGCACTTCGGGGATGAGAATTGCTTCTGCCCCGCCTGCCAGCCCCACCTCCAGCGCGATGAAGCCCTTGTGCCTGCCCATTACCTCAATCACGAACACGCGCTCGTGCGAGTAGGCAGTGTCGCGCACCTTGTCAATCGCTTCCAGTGCGGTGTTGACCGCCGTGTCAAAGCCGATGGAGTAGTCGGTGCCGGGAATGTCGTTATCAATAGTGCCAGGGATGCCCATAATCTTCACGGGGCAGATTCGGCTCAGCTCCACGCCCCCGCGCATAGAGCCGTCGCCACCGATAATCACCAGCGCGTCAATACCGTGCTTCTCTAAGATTGCGGCGGCTTTTTGCAACCCTGCTTCGGTTTTAAACTCTTCGCAGCGGGCAGTGCGCAAAATCGTGCCCCCGCGATTGATGATACCGCCCACCGACATCGACTGCATGGGCACAATCTCTTCGCTGAGGAGCCCTGCATAGCCGCGCTTGATGCCGAATACCTCCAGCCCGTGATGGAGCGCAGTGCGCACGACGGCGCGAATTGCAGCGTTCATCCCCGGCGAGTCGCCCCCGCTGGTCAGCACGCCAATGCGTTTGATGCTCATGGCAGATCCTCCGCGAAGTTCGGTTTGCGTTTTTCGAGAAAGGCACGAATGCCTTCTTGCCCTTCTTCGCTTACGCGCAGCTCGGCGATACGCGCGATTGTGAGCGAGCGCAGTTCATCCGCGGGCAGCACCAGCGCCGCATGCAGCAGCATCTTCGCCGCTGCCATCGCGTTGGGACCATTCTGGAGCAGGTTGCGCACCGTCGCTTCCACGGTGGCATCCAGTTGTTCGTCGGGCACAAGCCGATGGATAAGTCCAATCCTCAGGGCGGTTTCAGCGTCGAATCGTTCACCCGACACGAACAGCGCGCGGGCGTTGCCATAACCAATCTTGCGCATCACATAGGGCGTAATCACGGCGGGGATTAATCCCAGTTTCACCTCGCTGAAGCCAAACTGCGCGTTGGGCGTAGCGATGGCGATATCGCACACAGCGACCAGCCCCGCGCCGCCCCCAATCGCAGCACCGTGCACGCGCCCGACCACAGGCTTGGGGCAGTGGTCAATCACCTCAAACATGCGGGCAAGGGCGCGCGCATCCTCCAAGTTCTCCGCAAAGGTGTAGTTGACCATCTTGCCCATCCAGTTCAGGTCTGCCCCTGCACAGAACGACTTACCCGCGCCTTGCAGCACCACCACGCGCACCGCCTCGTCCTCGCGCAGTGCCTCAAACGCCTGCGTTAGCTCCGCAATCAGCGTCTCGTCGAAGGCGTTGTGCCGCTCAGGGCGGTTTAGGGTGATTCGCACAACGGGCGGCGTGCGCTCAATGCTTACAGCGTTTGCCATCCGTCCACCTCGCCAGGCTTCCAGCCATATTTGCCCACTAAGGGTACAAACATACACTCCCCAAAAGTCTGGGCACGAATGCGCCCGCCGCGCTTGGTCACGCGCGTAAGCAGTTGATACTGACGCGTGCCCAACGGCAGCAAAAGTTTACCCCCATCGGGGCTAAGCTGGTCAAGCAAGGGCTGGGGGATCTTGGGCGGCGCGCCTGCCGTGACTAAGATCCGATCATACGGCGCGTAAGGCGGAAAACCGCATGTGCCATCACCAATCACGAAGGTGATGGGAGGAAGGTCCAGTTGCTGAAGGTTGCGATACGCTTGCAATGTCAGGCTCGGAAGCCGTTCGATGGTAGTCAGCCGCGCACAAAGCCGACGCAAAATCGCTGTTTGATACCCCGAACCTGTGCCGATTTCCAGCACATTCTCAGTACCTTGCAGCTCCAGCAGCTGCGTCATTTGCGCTACTAGCGATGGTTGCGAGATGGTTTGCCCCTCGCCAATGGGCAGCGCATGGTCAATATAGGCATAGTGCCGATGGCTTTCAGGCACGAACAAGTGCCGAGGCGTCTGGCGAATCGCCTCCAACACACGCGAGTCGTGCACGCCTTTGGCGCGAATCTGTTCTATCAGTGCTTCCAACTGCGCTTGATAGTCAATGCCATCAACGGGCATACTTCAATAGTTGCACGCCGCTGGTTTGATTCCTGTGAAAGGTGCCTGCCCTCACAGGCAGCTCGCGCGATGGGCGTGTGGACGTACAGCGGGGCATCTCTTGGGCAGACGGCTCAAGTCGTCTACTTCCAAAGAGATTCCTTGTCTTCGGCTTGGAATGACAGGTAGGTTAGGGCACTAACAACGCCTTCATTCCGAGCGAAGCGCAGAACCCTATCCGCTCAAGGCGGGTTGGTAATAACCTGTGCCACTAATCTGCAAGGCACTACAGGGCGCCCGCCCTTCTTGAGTGCAGGCGAACGGGAATAAATAAATCGTGCTACCGGTCACATATCTGTGTTGTCCTCAACAAATGGGGTACAATTCCGCGCCTATGGAAGCGATTGTCGCGCTGCTAACCCTCACGGCACTAGAAGTGGTGCTTGGGATAGACAACATTGTATTCATCTCCATCCTCAGCGACAAGCTGCCCCCTGAGCAACGCGCCAAAGCCCGTATCATCGGGCTAAGCCTCGCATTTGTCATGCGCGTGTTGTTCCTACTCTCCATCACTTGGATTATGCGCTTGCAAACCCCGCTTTTCGAAGTGTTTGGGATGGATTTTTCAGGCAAGGAACTGATCCTGGTTGGGGGCGGGCTGTTTCTGATGGGCAAAGCCACTTACGAAATTCACCACAAACTTGGAGCGGCGCAAGGAAAGGTGAAAGTGCCCAAAAGGCTAACCTTAGCCGCAGTGGTCATCCAAATACTGTTGGTTGATCTGGTGTTCTCGGTGGACTCGGTGATTACGGCGGTAGGGTTGGTGCGTGAGTTATGGGTGATGATAACTGCGGTACTGATTGCGGTGGTGTTCATGATGGCGTTCGCGGGCAGTGTGAGCCGCTTGATTGACGCCCATCCGTCGCTGAAGGTGCTGGCGTTAGCGTTTCTGGTGCTGATTGGTTTTCAGTTGATGGCGGAGGGGTTTGAATACAAGATTCCGAAGGGCTACACTTATTTTGCGATGGCGTTCTCGTTGGCGGTGGAGGTGCTGAACATTCGCTTGCAGCATCGCGCTAAGCCGCCCACAGGCGTAGGGTAGCCGAATAGGTAGCAGCGTAGGCTATAATATAGCGGCGTCGGGCGCTGGAGCCGACGCGCTGCTCGAGAGACGAACCGTGTCAACGATTGTTTTAGGCGTTACGGGCAGTGTGGCTGCCTATCGCGCCGCGGATATCGCGCGTGAGTTGATGCGTGCAGGGCATACGGTGCGCGTGGTGATGACTCACGCAGCTACGCGCTTGATTAGCCCCGACACCTTCGCTGCGCTGACGGGCAATCCAGTAGTGGTGGATGTATTTGATGAACCTGTGCCGGGGCAGATTGCGCATATCCGCTTGGCGCAGGCGGCAGACTTGGTGCTTATCGCGCCCGCGACAGCGCATACGATTGCCCGCCTTGCCATAGGGCTGGCAGATGACATGCTAACCACGCTGGCATTAGCCACACGCGCCCCCATCCTCATAGCCCCCGCGATGAACCCCGCCATGTGGACACACCCAGCCGTGCAAGCCCATGTGCAAACCCTGCGGGCACGTGGCGTGGAGTTTATTGACCCCACCTACGGGCTTATGGCGTGCGGCGACGAAGGCTGGGGCAAAATCGCTGATACCCCTGTGATTGTGCAAGCGGTGCAACAGCGACTCCAGCGCAGCCGCGACCTTGCGGGCGTACGCGTGCTCGTCACGGCGGGACCCACCTACGAGCCGATTGACCCCGTGCGCTTTGTTGGCAACCGTTCCAGCGGCAAAATGGGCTATGCAGTGGCGGAGGCAGCGCTGGCGCACGGCGCGGAAGTGGTGCTTATCACGGGACCGACGCAACTATCGCCACCAGCAGGAGCGCGTGTCGTGCGTGTGCAAACCGCCCAGCAGATGTTTGAGGCGGTGCAAGCGGAGTTCGAGGCGTGCGATGTGCTAATTGCCACCGCTGCTGTTGCCGACTATCGCCCAGAGCGCACCCTGCCCCTCAAGCGCAAACGCACTGCCCGCAGCTGGACGCTGCGCCTAGTGCCCAACCCCGATATTGTTGGCACGATGGCGCAGCGCAAAGGGGAGCGCATCGTGGTGGGCTTCGCCGCAGAAACGGACAAAGCGTTAGCACACGCCCAAGCCAAGCTGCGCCAGAAAAACCTTGACCTAATCGCGGTGAACGATGTGCTGGAGCCCGGCAGCGGCTTTGAAGTAGACACCAACCGCCTCACCCTGCTGTACGCCGACGGGCGCATCGAGCCGCTGCCACAGATGAGCAAGCGCGAGTGCGCCGAGCATCTCATCCGCGCGGTCGCGCAGCTACTCCAAGCGAAGCGGGCGCAGGCTTAGCGCGAGCCGTAAATCGCCTCGGGTTCAATCAGCACAGGCTCTATTTCCACCAGTGTGCCCTCGCGCGCCTCGCGGTAAAAGCAGCTGCGATGCCCCGTGTGGCACGCCACACCCACCTGCTCCACCTGAATCACTAGAGCGTCGGCGTCGCAGTCTACCAAGATGCGCTTCACACGCTGCACATGCCCGCTGGTCTCGCCCTTGACCCAAAACTGCTGGCGCGAGCGGCTCCAGTAGGTGCACAAGCCTGTTTCTAGTGTTCGTAGCAACGCCTCGCGGTTCATATACCCCACCATCAACACTTGACCGTTCTCGGCATCTTGAATGACGGCGGGGATTAGCCCGTTGGAATCGTACTTGAGCGTGTCAAGCCATTCCATACTTAGTTCACCTGAATGTCGATTTTCGCGGTGGCAGGCGGGCGGATGCCCGATGGGTCTACAATCGTCAAGTAGACGGTATAGGTGCCGCGCTTGGGGAAGCGGCGGCGCACCGCGTTGCCGATACCATCCACCTGCGATGGGTCGCCACTGAAGCTCCAGCGGTACTCCACAGGCATGTTGACCCCTTCCACCACGCCGAAAAAGGTCAGCTCATCGCCCGAGGCGATGCTGAGCCGCTCTTGGCTGCGCGAGGTAAACACCGAGCCGAAGGCGTTCTGCACCGCGATGTAGCCCTGCAGCGACCCTGACTCGCGCACGGTGCGAATTTCGCCCACATAGAAAGTGCCCACCGAGTCGCCAAACAGCCCGAGTTTGACAATCTGCCCGTTGGTGCTGCTCAAGTCAGGAATCGAGCGCAATGGCAGGCTAATCGTTTGCCAGCCCATTTCGTCGGAGCGCAGGTTCTGCAACGGCAGCATCACTTCGGTGAACTTGCCGTCGCTGGTCTCGAATACAAGGCGCAGTTCACGCAGGGTGGGTGTGGTGGTTTGTCCCGCGGTAGCCCCCCCGCCACCAATACCGCCGGGCGCACCCAAACCACCCGGCGCCGCAGGACCCCCTGGCGGGGCAGGTGGCGCCCCGAACCCGCCCGGCGCGGCAGGTCCGCCCACCATACCGCTTCCGCCCGCGCCGGCGGCTGCACCGCCTGTACCAGGAAAGCGCAACGCCATGCGCAGTACGCCGTTCGGAGCGTTCACATCCGCACGAATGTCCACAGGGCGGCTGTAAATAAGCCAACCGCCTGAAAACAGCCCACGCGTGAACACTTTCAGCGAGCGACTGCCCACGAAGGTGGTATCGGTACTATCCTCGATGGAGCCAGAACCCCAACTCCGCAAGGTGATGCCCGCTTCCGCAGCAGGCTGACCCATGTAAAGCGTCGCGTCAGCATAGACCGCGCCAGCTAACCCAATCAGAATCGCCACACTCCAGCCAATTGCCGCTGTCCGTTTCATTGCTGCACATACCCTCGCTTGCTCGTCGGCAAGATTGTACCTAATGCGGTACACTCCTGCCGATGCGCGTGGATGTGCCGCCGATGGGCGAGGGCGCGTTGATTGAGCGCATTGCTGCCCGCGCCAAAGCGATTGGGCAACTGCCGCAGGGCTTCGTCGTGGCAGAGGGTATCGGCGACGATACCGCCGTGCTGCAAGTCGGCAGTCATACTCTGCTGTGGGCTGCTGATATGCTGGTTGAGAGCATCCACTTTCGCTTGGATTGGATCGACCCTGCCTCATTGGGCTGGAAGGCATTAGCGGTAAACCTCAGCGACATCGCCGCGATGGGGGGCGCCCCTGTGGGCGCGTTGCTTTCCATCGCGCTTGCTCCTGAGTACACAGGCACATGGCTGGATGGCTTCACCGATGGCTTGCTGGAGTGCGCTCGCGCTTTTGGCGTTGCCCTGCTGGGGGGCGACACGAACCGCGCCCCACGGATGGTAATTGAGGTGTCGGTGCTGGGCATGGTGGAAGGTGCGCCCGTGTTGCGCCGCGGCGCCCAAGTGGGCGATTGGATTTTGGTGACAGGGGCGTTGGGCGCGTCACGAGCGGGCTTACAAGCGTTGCTGACAGGCGCACCCAATGCGTTAGACCTCACGCCGCATTTTCGCCCTGTGCCGCGCCTACAAGCGGGCGCACGGGCACGCGCACTCGGCGCAACCGCGATGATGGATCTCAGCGACGGGCTGGCAGCTGACCTGCCCAAACTGCTGCGCGCGTCGGGCTGCGGCGCCATCATCCGCCTAAGCCAACTGCCCATCCACCCCCTGGCGCACCAGTGGGCAACCGCCACAGGGGCGGACCCTGCACTGTTCGCGTTCCTCGGAGGCGAGGATTACGAACTGCTCATCACCGCGCCGCCTGAACACGCCAGACGCATGCTGGAGCAGCTGCCCGCACAAACAGGCGTCGCGCTTACTGTAATCGGCGAAGTCACCGACACCCCTGAACTGTGGCTGGAGCACCCCGACGGCACACGCACCTCGCCCCCCGCCGCAGGGTGGGATCACTTCCAAGCACACCCTTAACCCCCTCTTCACATGGCGGGCGTGTATGATTCTGGGCATGCGTATCTGCATGCGTCTTTTGGGGCTAATAGGGCTGTCGCTTACCCTGCTGAACGCATTTGCCCAACAGCTTGCCACCGGCGTTGTGTTCCACGACCGCAATCGCAACGGCGTTCGCGATGCGGGCGAGCCGGGCATTCCGAATGTGCTGGTCTCCAATCAGCGCGAGGTGGTCAAAACCGACTCGCAAGGGCGCTACCGCCTGCCTGTGGACGACGACACGATTATTTTCGTGGTCAAACCCCGCGGCTGGATGACTCCCGTTTCGGAAGCGAATGTGCCCCGCTTTTATTATGTGCACAAACCTAACGGTTCGCCGCCTCTGCGTTATGGGAGCGTGCCGCCGACGGGCGCGCTGCCCGCTTCGGTGGATTTTCCGCTCTACCCGCAGCGTGAGGCGGACCACTATCGTGCCCTTATCTTTGGCGACACGCAACCACGCGACCTCACGGAGGTGTTTTACATTGGGCGCGATGTGGTGCGCGAACTCATCGGCACAAAAGAAGCAGCCTTCGGGGTCGTGCTGGGCGATGTGCTGTACGATGATCTGAGCCTGTTCCCTGCGCTAACGCACATGCTGGGGCAAATCGGCATCCCCATCTACTATGTGTTAGGCAATCACGATATGAACTTCGACTCGCCCGATGACGCTCATAGTGATGAGACTTGGCACCGCTACTTCGGACCGAACTACTATGCGTTTCAATGGGGGCGGGCGCACTATCTGGTGCTGGACAATGTGGTGTGGTTGGGCGCGCGCGAGGGGCAGCGGGGGCGCTATGTGGCAGGGCTGGGCGAACGCCAGCTGGAGTTTATCCGAAACTACCTGCGCCATGTGCCGCGCAACGACCTTGTGGTGCTGCTTATGCACATCCCGCTGTGGGAGTTGCCCGACACCGAGCGGCGCCAACTGTTTGAGCTGCTGGCACCATTTCCAAACACGCTTTCGTTCTCGGCGCACACCCATGTGCAGCAGCATCGCTTTTTCGGTGCCGAGTCGGGCTGGCAAGGGCGCACGCCCCACCATCACATCAACGCCGTTACGGTGTGCGGCAGCTGGTGGACGGGCGCGCCCGACCCTGTGGGCATTCCCCACACCACCATGCGCGACGGCGTGCCCAACGGCTACCTCTGGCTCACCGTCAAGCGCAACCGCTACCACGTGCGCTATCAAGCGGCGCGCCGACCTGCCGACTACCAGATGCACATCTATGTGCCTGATGTGATTGAGCGCGACAAACTTGCCGAAACCCCCGTGCGGGTCAACTTCTTTTTCGGCTCGGAGCAATGTACTGTGGAGATGCGCGTCGACAACGGCGCGTGGACACCCATGCAACCCGTGCCGAACCAGTTAGACCCCGCCTATGTCGCCCTGAAGCAACAAGAACAGGAGTTCAAACTGCCCGGCAGACCGTTGCCCGTGCCCACACCTGTCGTGCACATGTGGCAGGCGAACCTGCCTGCAGACCTACCACGCGGATTCCACCGCATCCAAGTGCGTGTGCGCTCGCTTTTTGGCGATGTGTATCACGACCAGCGCGTGATTTTCGTGCAGTAAAGCATCGGCGGGGTATACTCCCCGCCGATGCGAAAGCGTGTGTGGCTGGTTGGTCTTCTCGGACTACTGTTATTTGTTGCCACTTGGGCGCAGTCTACGCTTCCTTCAGCGCTGCAACAGCGGTATGAGCGAGCGCTTCGGCTGGCAGCACAAGGTAAACTGCGTGAGGCGGAACCCCTGCTGCGCGAGATTGTGCAAAAGCAACCCAACTTCGCGCCCGCGCACCTCAATCTGGGGTTGGTCTATCGCTTGCTGAACCAGCCCGAGCCCGCCCTGCGCCATTTGCGCCGCGCGGCGGAGCTGAACCCCAAAGAGCCACGCGCCCTTGTGGAGCTGACCCGCTTGTGTTTAGACCTCAACCGAATCAACGATGCGAAGGGCTACCTGCGGATGCTGGCAACCCGTTTTCCCAACGAGCCGGAGCTGCCCGTGCTGGAGGGCGCACTGGCGATGCTCCAAAACGATTGGAATCGCGCCCGCGAGCGACTGCAGCAAGCCCTCGCCAAACGCCCCAACGATTTCCGTATCCACTACAATCTGGGGATTGTCGCCTACCAGCAACAACGCTACGAGGAAGCCGAACGCCACTTCCGCCAAGCCGTGACGCTCAAACCCGACTACACCACTGGCTGGAAGTCGTTGGGTATGACCTACGAGGCGTTAGAGCTGCCCGAGCGCGCCATCCGTGCCTATAGCGAAGTGCTGCGCCGTGAACCCGATGACCTGCCCACGCGCCTCAAACGCGCCCAACTCTATCAACGCACGGGCAACCTTGAAGCGGCGTTAGCAGATTTTCAGCACCTTGCCAAAGTGTATCCGCGCAATCCCGACGCACACTTGGGCGCAGGGCTGCTGCTGATGCGCTTGGAACGCTACCGCGAGGCACTGGGGCACCTCAACACTGTGTTAAGCCTTACGCCCTCCACCGAGCCACTCTACTTCGAAGTGCTCACCGAAGTGGCACACTGCAATCTGCAGCTCAAGCAGTATGGGCAGGCGCGCGCACAGTTTGCGGAAGTGCTCAAGCGCATGCCCAAGAACGCGCGCGCTTACGAGGGGCAATACCAAGTATTGCTGGCACAACAAGTGCCCGAAATGGAACTGACACCGTTCTTGCGCAACTGGGCGACGAACCTGCCCGACGACCCACGCCCGATTCTCCACCTAGCGCGCCTGTACGAACGCAACCGCCAACCGCACCTGGCAGACGAAGAGTACCGCCAACTGCTCCAGAAGTTCCCCAACCAGACCGATTACCTGCGCGAGTATGCGACCTTCCTTGCGCGGCAGGGGCGCGAGGACGAAGCAGTCCAACTTTACGACCAACTCTTGCAACAGACGCCCGACGACCCGATTGCGTTGTTGGGTAGAGCACGCCTTGCCGAGCGGCGCGGCGAATACGCCCACGCGCTGGAGCTGTACCGTAAAATCCTTCAGCAAGACCCTAATAGTGAAAGCGCGCTGTTGGGCGCCGCCGCGATGTACCGAAGGCTCAATCAACCTGAAGCCGCCATCGAAATCTACCGCCGCCTCACGCTGGGTGAAAGTGTCAATACACTGGCGTTCTCCAGCCTAGTGGAGCTGTATCGCGAACAGCAACGCACCGACGAACTGGTAGACTATCTCAAGCAAATCGCACAACGCCACGCCGAATATATGCCGTTTGTAGCAAGCCAACTGCTGCAAGCAGGCAAGGGCGAGGAAGCACTGGCGCTGTTCCAAAGCGCCTTGCAACGCGAACCGAACAACCCGCAACTCCACCGCTTGCTCGGCGTTGTCTACGAGGCACTCCAACGCCCTAACGAGGCGCTTGCTGCCTACCAAAAAGCCCATACCTTAGATCCCAACCACACTTGGACACTCTATCAGATTGCCAAGATTCAGCGCCAACAAGGTCAGACCGAAGCCGCGTGGGATACCCTCGTGCGCGCGCTGCGCACCGACCCCGACGACATCAGCCTCTACCCAGCGTTGGAGCAGCTGGCGCAAGAGTTGGGGCGCGAGGCACAATACCGCGCGTTGCTGCGCGACCTCGCAGGACGCGACACGCCCAACGACGAGCCACTCAAAGCGTATGTGGCGCTGCTGCAGCGCGAGGGCAAGCTGGAAGAAGCAACTGCGCTGGTCAGCCAGCGGCTACGCACAAATCCCGACGATACCGCGTTGCTGACCATCCACCTGAACTTGCTGGCGGAACAACAGCGCCATCAAGAGGTTTTGCGCGTGTATGCGCAGCTGGCGCGGCTCCAACCGAATAATATCGCACTGCTGCGCGATTGGGTGCGCTACGCCGAGCAGCACGGCTCATTGGTGGATGCCATGCAGGCGTTGCAGGCACTGTATCGCGCCGTGCCCGACGAAATCTCCACCGGGCTGAAACTGGCCCGCCACTTGGAGTTGCTGGGGCTGCGCTATCGTGCCTTGGAACTACTGCGGATTATGCGCGATAACTTCCCGACCAACCCCGATGTGCGCGAGGCGTTGGAGCGGCTGGAGGCGATGCGGTGAGGCGTGAATGGCTCGCGCTGATTGCGATTGTGCTCACGGTGGGGCGAGGCGTTCTGCGCGAAGTGGAGAAAACCGCCGCGCGTGAAATCCGCCAGCGCATCGGCAATGGCGTCATTCAGGTGACAATTGAGCCTGACGGCGTGGATGGTTTGCTGCACGGGCGCCTGCGGCGACTCACTGTGCAAGCCCGCGACTTCACCTTAGATGGCTTGCCCTTCACCTTGGAACCCGAACGCCCGCAATCGGGGCACATCAAGCAGTTCGTGCTCCAGATGGAGAACGCGCGCCTGCGCGGGTTGCGCGCCGAGTACGCCTATGCCGTCATACCCGACCTCTACTACGACAAGGGGCTAGCAATCGCTAAGCGCATCTTTCGGTTGAGTGCGACAGGCATCGGCGCATGCGAGATTGTGGTCAACGAGCGCGACCTCGCCGCCTACATCCAAACTAAATATGCGCGTTCCATCCGCGAAGTCGCCGTGCAAATCAGCCCTGAGCAGACCGTGGTGCAGGGCACCGCGCTGCTGCTAGGCAGCGAGGTGCGCTTCTACGCTACGGGCAAACTCGCCCCACGCGACGGGCGCTATTTAGACCTCGCCGAGGTTAGCCTCCAAATAGAGGGCACCAGCCTGCCCCCACAAACCACTGAGCTGCTGCGCCAGTTTCTCAACCCGATTATCGATATTGACCGCGATTTGGGGCTCTACGATGGGCTGGCAGTGGATGTGGTACAAAGCGAGATGGGCAAAATGCGCGCGCTGGGCAGAGCCTGGATTCCCAAACGCCGCACGTAAGGTACACTACAGCCCGTGCAATACCGTGTGGCGATAGTAGGGGCGACGGGCGCTGTCGGGCAAGAGTTGCTGCGCGTGTTGGAACAGCGTCGGTTTCCGATTCGCTCGCTGCGCTTGCTGGCGTCAGAGCGCTCCGTCGGCAAAACTCTAATGTTTCATGGCGAGCCGCTGCCCGTAGAGGTGTTGCGCCCCGATTCGTTTGCGGGCATAGAGATCGCATTCTTTTCAGCAGGCGGCGCGCGCAGCAAAGAGTTCGTCCCAGTAGCCGTGCAAGCGGGCGCCATCGTCATCGACAACTCCTCTGCGTTTCGCATGGATCCTGAGGTGCCGTTAGTGATTCCCGAAATCAACCCCGACGCACTGCGCTGCCACAGAGGCATCATCGCAAACCCCAACTGCTCTACGATTATCATGCTCATGGCGCTGGAGCCGTTGCGTCGGCTGGCGCGTATTCGGCGGATTGTGGTCTCCACTTATCAAGCGGCCAGCGGTGCGGGCGCGCAAGCGATGCAAGAGCTGTTAGACGCAACCCATGCCTACCTTCACGGAGAGCCGTTTGAGCCAAAAGTGTTGCCCCACCCGTATGCCTTCAATCTGTTCTCACACAACTCGCCTATTGGCGACGACGGCTACAACGAGGAAGAACGCAAGATGATTCTGGAAACGCGCAAAATTTGGGGCGATTCAGAAGTGGCGGTCTCGCCAACTTGTGTGCGTGTGCCCGTGCTGCGTGCCCACTGCGAGAGTATTCTTGCGGAGCTGGAAATCCGCCCCCCGCTGGAGGCAATCTACGAAGCCTATCGTGCTTTTGCAGGGGTGCGCCTGGTGGATGATCGCGTTCGCAACTACTTTCCCATGCCGATTGAGGCAACGGGGCAAGACGAAGTACTGGTTGGACGCATTCGCTATGACTCGGGTAGCCCCAACGGCGTGGCGCTGTTTGCCTGCGGCGACCAGTTGCGCAAAGGTGCCGCGCTCAACGCCGTTCAGATTGCCGAACAACTCATTCACGCCTGAAAAAAGGGCGGCGCTGCGCCGCCCCTCAGCGATCGCCCACAAGGAAAGGAGGATGGTACACTAGCATCTGCGCAAGCGTCGCCGCAGGCTACCAAGCCCTGCAGCCAACGCCATTAGGCTTGCTGGCTCTGGCACGACCGTCCAGTCCTGCTCTACCAGCGTCAGCCCCGCGAAAGAAAACGGGTCGTTGTCATTGCCACGAGCGATTTGAAAAACCTCGTGCACCACAACATCACTTGCGGGCACTGCCAATGTGACGGGGATGTTCAGGGCAAACGCACCGTCGGTACCGCCCGCTGCCGCGCCTTGAATGACACCATTCCCTTGCCAAAGCAACTGCCCATCCGAGCGGCGAAAAACCTGCTTAAACCATCCAATTTGTGCCGAGCCGAACACAAACCCCGTAATCACAAAGTTAAAGCCGTTGAGCGCAGGCTGCGTGTTCGTGGGATCGCTGACGGTGTAGACTGCTGTAAAATTGCCTATGGAGAATCCCGTCGCAGGTCCCACAATCAACGGATTGGGCGTTGCAATGGAGGTAAGAAACGAAATCTGGGGCACAGGATTGCTTTGTACAACATAGGGCACCGTAATCAGCGTGACGGGAAAAGCCAGGGTGCCGTTACTTTGCACAACATTTACATTCCACGCGGCAAAAGCGTGTGTCGCCAACGCTAAGGTTCCCAGCACAAGCGTTAGCCGTTTCATCGTTGTTCCTCCGTTTCGTTTGAATTGCAGCGCATTGCGCGCCAACCGAGGAGCAATTTCCGTGCCAAATGCGCGTTTTTGAAGCAAATCAGGTATTTTTGCGTACCTGCTCCGCATTCGGTCGCCTTGAGCCTCTGCCTGATATCGCCAAACCCCTTCAGTGAGGTTTGACGAGGGTACGGGGTTCTGCCTCAACTTCCAACGCCGTTGCCTGATTTTCTGGAACCCCCTCCTTTAGGTTCCCCCTACGCTGTAGGGGGAACCAAGC
>JAUQOS010000131.1 GCA_030550775.1 Armatimonadota bacterium | reverse complement strand
GAATGCCGTTGCACCAGTCTTCAAACAATGCCTTAGATGCACGCTCTAAGTGTGCTTCTGCGTCAAAAGCCGTTCGGCGTAATCAGTTCCAGAAGGCGTGCTAGCTCCTCCTCCGAGTAAAACTCTATCACTATCTTGCCACCCCCTCCGTTTCCGAGCGTTATTTGCACGCGCGTACCCAAGTATGCGCTCAGGTTGTGTTCTATCGCCTTGATCTCCTCGGGCACAGACGACGGTTGGGACGCTTCAGCGGGGGTATGACGCGGGCTGGAAGCCGTCGGACGCAGCTCGCGTGCGCGTAATTCCGCTGCCCGCACGCTTAGCCGCCCCGCAATAATTTCTTCCCACAATTGACGCTGCTGCACAGGATCTTTCACCATCAGCAGGGCGCGCCCATGCCCCTCGCTGATCGCGCCGTCTTTGAGACTGTTGATAATGTATTCGGGCAGCTGCAGCAGGCGCAGGGTGTTCGAGATGGCGGGCACGCTTTTGCCCACGCGCTGTGCCACCTGCTCTTGGGTCAGCCCGAACTCCTCCATCAGTCGCTTGTAGGCGAGCGCGGCATCAATCGGGTTGATATCCTCGCGCTGCACATTCTCTACGAGCGCCATCTCCAGCATCTGCTGCTCGGAGGGCGAACGCACAATCGCAGGGATTGTGGTCAGCCCTGCCATTTTAGCAGCGCGCAGCCGACGCTCCCCCGCGATAAGCACATAATCGTTCGCGCCCTCCTGACGCACAATAATCGGCTGAATGACGCCCAACTCCTTGATGGAAGCAGCCAACTCCGCCAGCGACTCGTCGCTGAACTGTTGGCGGGGTTGGTAGGGGTTGGGTCGAACCGAATCAATAGGCAGCTCGCGAATCAGAGTTTCCGAAAGTTCCGCTTGCCCCAACAGCGCTTCCAAACCTTTACCGAGCGCGGGACGCCGCATATGCGCGCACCTCCTCCACAAACTCCAAGTATGCTTGGGCAGCGCGTGAGCGCGCGTCGTATTCCAACACCGATTGCCCAAAGCTGGGCGATTCGCTCACGCGCACGCTGCGCGGAACAACTGTGTGAGCCACTTTCGCCCCAAAAAACTTGCGCACCTCGTGTTCCACTTGCTCCGATAAGCGTGTGCGCGAGTCGTGCATCGTTAGCAGCACCTTCCAAATCTCCAGCGCGGGGTTCAGATGCCGACGCACCAACTCCACGGTTTGCATAAGGCGCGAGAGCCCTTCCAGTGCATAGTACTCACATTGTACAGGCACAATCAGACCGTCTGCGGCCACCAGTGCGTTGACTGTAAGCAGCCCCAATGAAGGCGGCGTATCAACAATAATCCACGCATAGTTTGTGCGCAACGGCTCCAAGACGCGCCTGAGAATCGTCTCGCGGGCAATTTGCGGGGCGAGCATCACATCGGCGCCTGCGAGGTCAATGCTTGCAGCAATCAAATGAAGATTAGGACGCCCTGTCTCCAGTTGGGCGGGCTCTGGGGTGACGATGGAAGCGTGCTCAGTTGCTTGCTGAATCAGTGTGAACAGGTTCAGGGAACGGCTGCGTGGGTCGATTCCAAGCCCGCTGGTTGCGTTTGCCTGCGGGTCAGCGTCTACCAGAAGGGTTGGTTCCCCCACTTGCGCCAAGCCGACGGCAAGGTTAACAGCGGTTGTGGTTTTGCCCACGCCACCCTTCTGATTGACAACCGTTAGGACCCAGGCAGTACGTTGCACATGGCTATCGTTCGGGGGCGGGGCGTAAACTCCTGCAAGCAGATGCGAGGAGCCATGGAAGGCTCCTCGCACGCTTTACTGGCTCAGTTTGTCGGCAAGTGCGCGCCGCACCATCGCGCCTGCAATTGTCTTAGCGTCCACGACGGCGTGGCGCAGCGAGCGTTGTACCTCCTGCACGCGCTCGTGGCGGATGTCGGGCTGCGCCGCTAACTCACGCGCGAGGTCTTTTGCCAGTTGTTGGTCGGCTTCAGCATTTGCCACAAACGGGGCAGGCACCGACTCAATCGGCGTCGTGCTCACCGCCTGCTCACGCAGCACGCGCGCCACCTTTCGCGCTTCCGTTACCGAGATTTGCATCGTTTCTGCCTCCTATCTTGCTGATCTTGCAGCAAGCCAGAGACAGGCAACCCAGCCATCTGCCAACCACTGCGGCAGACCCGTCGGCTTTGCGCCCCTGCATCACTACAGGTTTGCCCTTTGCTGTCTTCGGCTTACTTCAATGGGGTTATTATCGGCAGCCCTTCACGATTTCTTTAGCCCCCCAATGGGCTGCCCCTCCAGAATTTTGCGCAATCGCTGGATTTCGTCGCGCAAAATCGCTGCCCGTTCGAACTCCAACGCCTTTGCCGCTTGACGCATCTCCTGCTCCAGCCGACTGATCACCAACGGCAGATCTTCAAACGCAACGCGCTCCGTGTCCACCACCTGGTAGGAAGCGCGCTCCTCTGCCACTTTGTAAGCGCGCACTGTTTCGCGCACTTCTTTGCGCACGGTTTCGGGCACGATGCCGTGCTTTTGATTGTACTCCATCTGAATCTGTCGGCGGCGGTTGGTCTCGTCAATCGCCCGCTGCATCGAGCCCGTAATGCGGTCGGCGTACAAGATTACTTGACCGAACTTGTTGCGCGCCGCACGCCCAATCGTCTGAATCAGCGAAGTCTCCGAGCGTAGAAAACCTTCCTTGTCCGCGTCGAGAATCGCCACCAGCGAGACTTCGGGCAAGTCGAGCCCTTCGCGCAACAGGTTAACCCCCACGACTACATCATACGTGCCCAAACGCAGATCGCGCAGGATTTCCGCCCGCTCCAGCGATTGCACATCCGAGTGCAAATACTGCACCCGAATGCCAAGCTCTTGCAAGTAGTTTGTGAGGTCTTCTGCCATCTTTTTGGTGAGCGTGGTCACCAGCACGCGCTCGTCGCGCTCGATGCGGCGGCGTATCTCCGCCACCAAGTCGTCTATCTGCCCTTTCGTGGGGCGCACAATCACCTCAGGGTCCAGCAGCCCCGTAGGACGGATAATCTGCTCCACTATCTGCTCACTAACTTTGCGCTCAAACGGACCCGGCGTCGCCGAGACGAAAATCACTTGATTGATACGCTCCAAAAACTCCTCAAAGCGCAACGGGCGGTTATCTAGCGCAGAGGGCAGGCGGAAGCCGTATTCCACCAGCGTACGCTTGCGCTGCAAGTCGCCATTGTACATCGCGCGGATCTGGGGGATGGTCTGATGCGATTCGTCGATGAAAAGAATGTAGTCCTCAGGGAAATAATCCAGCAAGGTGTAGGGCGGTTCACCGGGCTGGCGCCCGTCAAAGTAGCGCGAGTAGTTCTCTATACCGTTGCAGTAGCCCACTTCGCGCATCATCTCAAGATCCATCTCGGTTCGCTGCCGAATGCGTTGTGCCTCCAGCAAACGCCCTTGCGACTCGAAGTAGGCCACCTGCGCTTCCAACTCCTCGCGGATTTGCGCGATGATCGTATCCAGCCGATCCCACGGCGTCACATAATGCGTGGCGGGGAAGAAAGTCGCTCGCTCCAGCTCGGCAAGGATTTCGCCCTTCAGAGGATCGTATTCGTAGATGCGCTCCACTTCGTCGCCAAAGAGCTCGATTCGGGTCACGAACTCCTCATCTGCAGGCTGCACATCAATCACATCTCCGCGAATGCGGAACGTGCCACGCCCAAGCACCATGTCGGAGCGCACATATTGCAGCTCTACCAAGCGCATCGCTAACTCGCGCGGATCCAGTCGGTCGCCACGCCTCACCGTTACGATGCTGCGCAGGTACTCCTGCGGTGAGCCTAAGCCATAGATGCTGGAAACGCTGGCAACAACTACCACATCGCGACGCTCCAGCACTGCTTGCGTCGCTGCATGCCGCAAGCGGTCTATCTCATCGTTTATGGAAGCCGTTTTCTCAATGTAGGTATCCGTTTGGGGAACATACGCTTCGGGCTGATAGTAGTCGTAGTAGCTGATAAAAAAGTGAACGGCATTTTCGGGGAAGAACGCGCGAAATTCTTGACACAGCTGGGCTGCCAGGGTTTTGTTGTGGGCGATCACGAGGGCAGGACGCTGCACCGCAGCAATCACCGAAGCCATCGTGAAAGTTTTGCCAGTACCCGTTGCCCCCAACAGCGTTTGAAACTTATAGCCGCGATTTAGCCCTTCTACCAGCTTGGCAATCGCTTGAGGCTGGTCGCCGCGCGGCTGAAACTCAGCGCAGAGTTTGAACATCGTCAAATTATACCTATCAACGAAGGGCACGCAGCATCGGGGGCTCGTAAGGAGGCATTCGGGGCGTTTAGGGGCAGCTCGAAAACCCCTGAGTATTTAGCCATGCTAAACACTGCGCGACCCCCCACCCCCTTTGAACTCAACACAAATGTCTACCACCCCCTCGCGCACTCCTTAGCTACACTAAATAAATGAACTCAACACCCACCCCAACCCCCCACCACACCCCACAAACACCCCCCACACACCCCCCAAAATGAACTCAAAACCAAACCCCTCCACC
>JAUQOS010000130.1 GCA_030550775.1 Armatimonadota bacterium | reverse complement strand
CGCTCGTAGAGGCGCAGCGTTTGCGGATGCAGCCCGCACATCCGTGCCGCCACGCTAATCAGATAAACCGGCTCGTCCGACGGGCGGTTTTTGTCATGCTTCACAGTTTCACCTCCTGTCGGTTGCGCAGCTGACGCAGTTGTTCCAGCAGTTCGCGTTCGCGGGGGGTGAGGTGCTTGGGCACAGTGATTCGTGCGCGCGCGTAGAGGTCGCCGATTTTGCCCTTGCCCAGCGGTAGCCCCTTGCCCGCCAAACGGAAGCGCGTACCACTCTGTGTGCCGGGGGGCACTTTCATTTTGACGATGCCGTGAGGGGTAGGCACCTCCACTTCGCCCCCCAAAATCGCTGTTAGATAGTCGATATCTACATCGGTATAGAGGTCGTCATCTTTTCGTTCGAAGCGTGGGTCGGGTTTGATTTTGAGGCGGAGATAGAGGTCGCCGCGAGTGCCGTCGGCACCGGGCGCGCCCTCGCCTGCCAAGCGCAGGCGTTGCCCTTCGGCGACGCCAGGCGGAATGTTCACAGTGAGGGTACGCGTGCGCACCACAACGCCGCTGCCGCGGCAGGTGGGGCAGGGGGCGCCCACCACGCCAGTGCCTTCACACTCGTCGCAGTGCATCTCCAACCCGAACATGCCAAAGCGACGACGCCCAGTGCCCCCGCATGCCCGGCATGTGCGACGGCTTTCGGGAGCCACCCCTGTGCCTCCACAGGTTGGGCACGGTTCCTCCATCCCGATTTGGATGGTGCGCGTGCCCCCGTGGATTGCCTCGTGGAGGCTAATCTCCAGCGTTTGCTCAATGTCGCGTGGGGCACGCTGCACGCGCAGCCCGCCGCCCACCCCTCCACCACGCAACAATTGCTCAATGAACTCCCCGAAATCGCCAAGGTCAAACGGCGCGCCGAAGCCACCCGGTTCAAAGCCCTCGCCATATTGCTCACGCATGCGCTGGTAGGCTTGCCACTGCTCGCCATAGCGGTCGTAAGCGGCGCGCTTTTCGGGGTCAGAGAGCACTTGATAGGCTTCGTTGATTTCTTTGAACTTCTCCTCAGCTTGCTTGTCTCCCGGGTTCACATCGGGGTGGTACTTGCGCGCGAGCTTGCGGTACGCCGCCTTGATTTCTTTCTCGGTGGCGTTCCGCGGTACGCCCAGAATCTGGTAGTAGTCTTTGAACTCGCGCATGGTTCATCACCTACTTGATGTTATCGGGCATTAGCCAAGGCGTCTATGCTGGCGAGATTCCTCGCTGCGCTCGGAATGGCGAGTTTTTCGCGGTTTTAGCATTGTTCCGAACGAAGCGAAGGATCTCGCCATTGGTTTTCATGCGGCGCGTAGAGGTTTCCACACTACACGGTGAATGCAACCCGCCATGCCCTACGCTTGCCGCAACAGCATTCGCAGCGTGCACACTTGGCAACGGCAAGAATGCCGCTGCACCACTCATCGTAGCGACGCTACGAGCAGGGCACGGGCATTTTGCCCGTGCCGCAAGTTGGTTTACCGCTCTTCGCGGTATTCGGCGTCGATGACATCATCGCCGCCGGAGCTGCTGGTTGTCGCAGAGGAGGTTCCAGCGGTTGCGCCTGCGGTGCGCTGTTGATAGAGTTGCTCAGTGATGCGATAGGTCACGCTCTCCAGTTCGCTCATCAGGCTGATGGCGCGCTCGGCGTTCTGCTGCTGGATAGCCTCCCGGATGTCGCGAATGAGCGCTTCGGCTCGTTCGCGGTCATTCGCGCTGATGGATGCTCCGTGCTCTTTGAGCAGCCGCTCGGTGTCGATGGCGAGCTTTTCGGCGCGGTTGAGCTGCTCGGCTTGCTCGCGCAGTTTGCGGTCGCGCTCGGCGTTGGCTTCGGCTTCCTTGATCATGCGCTCCACTTCCTCGCGGGTGAGGTTGGTGGAGCCAGTGATGCGGATGCTCTGGGCGCGCCCGGTGCCCAAGTCCTTCGCCGACACCTGCAGGATGCCGTTGGCGTCGATATCGAAGGTCACCTCAATCTGGGGCACGCCTGCGGGTGCCGGTGGGATGCCGTCCAAGTGGAACACGCCCAGCAGCTTGTTGTCGCGTGCCATGGGGCGCTCCCCTTGATACACGCGCACCTCCACACTGGTCTGCCCGTCAGCAGCGGTAGTGAAGATTTCGCTCTTGCGTGTTGGAATGGTGGTGTTGCGCGGAATGAGCACCGTGAAGATACCGCCTTTGGTCTCAATGCCCAGCGACAGCGGCGTGACATCCAGCAGGACGATGTCTTTGACCTCGCCTGCGAGCACGCCCGCTTGAATTGCTGCGCCGATCGCCACTACCTCATCGGGGTTCACGCCCTTGTGCGGCTCCTTGCCCGTGATTTGGCGCACCATCTCCTGCACTTTCGGGATGCGCGTGGAGCCACCGACCAGCACTACCTCGTCCACATCGGTGGGCTTCAGCCCTGCATCCTCCAGCGCACGGAAGATGGGACCCTTGAGACGCTCGAACAAGTCGGCGCATAGATCTTCGAACTTGGCGCGGGTGAGCGTCATATCAAGGTGCTTGGGACCGCTGGCATCGGCGGTGATGAACGGCAAGTTGATGGTGGTGGTGGTCACGCTGGACAGCTCAATCTTGGCGCGTTCGGCTGCCTCTTTCAGGCGTTGAAGTGCTTGGCGGTCTTGCCGCAGGTCAATCCCGTGCTCTTTCTTGAACTCGTCGGCGAGATAGTCGATAATGCGCTGGTCGAAATCATCACCGCCGAGGTGGGTGTCGCCTGCGGTGGCTTTCACCTCGAACACGCCATCGCCTACCTCCAGAATCGACACATCGAAGGTGCCGCCGCCAAGGTCGAATACCAAGATGGTCTCGTTGCTTTTCTTATCCAGCCCGTAGGCGAGGGCTGCGGCGGTCGGCTCGTTGATGATGCGCAACACCTTCAGCCCCGCGATTTCACCTGCGTTCTTGGTAGCAGTACGCTGCGCGTCGTTGAAGTAAGCAGGCACGGTAATCACCGCCGCCTCCACCTTCTCGCCCAGATAGGCTTCGGCGTCGGCTTTGAGCTTTTGCAAAATCATCGCCGAAATTTCCTCAGGGCGCAGGGTTTTGTCAATCGCGGGGATGTAGACAGCAGCATCGCCTTTGCTATCAGCGACAACTTTGTAGGGCACGCGCTTGCGCTCTTCCTCAACCTCATCGTAGCGCCGCCCGATGAATCGCTTGATGGAGAAAATCGTGTTCTCGGGGTTGACGATGGCTTGGCGCTTCGCAGGTGCGCCCACTAGTCGCTCGCCCGTCTTCGTGAAGCCCACCACCGACGGGCACAAGCGTCCCCCTTCCGCGGTTGGAATCACAACTGGCTCGCCGCCTTCCAGCACGGCTATCACCGAGTTGGTCGTGCCCAAGTCAATACCTACAACCTTACCCATGGTTCGATCCTCCGTATATGTGGGTTGTCGGTTCGTACACTCAACTTCTGCAGAAATTGGTACTTCTTGTGCTATCCGAAAGTTCCCGTTTATTGAGCGGGGCAATTATACCTGACTTGAGTGCAGTATTGTCAAGATAGAGAGCGCGCTCCTCATCGGTAAGCGCTACCTTCGGAGCCGCTCAATCATCGCGTGTGAACCAGTATTGCTGGTAGGCTTCGGCAACTTTGGGGCGCGTGAGGAAGTACGCCGCGATCGCAGGGTAGATAAGTCCAGGCATCAGACGAAAGCCAGGGCGGTCTGTGGGGCGAAGGTTGTACACCTGCCGATAGTGGCTGTACACTCTGAAATCTGCCACAAGTTCACCCGCTGCCCACAGAAAGACAAGTACCACGTATACCATCATCAGCTGCCAACCGCGCGGTTCCATGCGTAGCAAGCGCACTGCGCCTACTACCAATAAAAGCGAGAAAAGAGTCGTGGTACCTGTGCGCCAAATCCCCCAACGGCGGAATCCATCATCTTGAAGGGCGCGCCAATACTCGGGTGAGACGCGCTCGCGCAAAAACTCCGCAAACCAATCGGGCATCACAATCAGCCCGTAGGTAGCTATCAACCCCATGAGGGCGGTTGCGCTACCCCATAAGAGCCCGATAACTCCTATCACGGTCATTGAACGCGGGCGTTGCAAGCGTGCCTCCAGCGCTGCGCTGGAGCGATTATACCCGAGTTGGTAGATTGCTTGCATGCGGTTTGGCATGACAACTATTGTGGCTGCAAGCACAGGTTGTCACCCCGAGCGCAGCGACTGACAAGGGTGCAAAGCATTGCCTGAACTACTCAAGCCGTTGCTTGATTTTCCCCGAACCCCCTCCTTTAGGTTCCCCCCTACTGTGTAGGGGGCACCGAGTGGGTTTTTTCGGTTCCCCTCGCTTGCGGGGGGAACCTACTGGAGGGGGGTGTTTGTCTTGAGAACCCCCTCCGTGGGTTCCCCTACGCAGGAGGGGACACCGAGTGGGTTTTTTCGGTTCCCCTCGCTTGCGGGGGGAACCTACTGGAGGGGGGTGTTTGTCTTGAGAACCCCCTCCGTGGGTTCCCCCTACTTGTAGGGGAAACCGTTGGAGGCTTGGTTCCC
>JAUQOS010000129.1 GCA_030550775.1 Armatimonadota bacterium | reverse complement strand
CCGGTCATGCCTCCCTTGTACAGAAGAACTCCTCCGGCGTTGGCAAAACAATGGAAGTGTACCTAATTTTCGGCGTCGCCTCATGGTTTCCTACAAGGACCCGCACAGCCCTGACTAGGGGGTTGGTGGTTTCGGTATCATTTCGCCCACGGGTACAATTTCGTAGCCTTCCTTGTGCAGGTTTTCAATCAGCTGTGGTAATAAATTGACTGTTTCAGAAACACCGTCGTGGAGCAAAATAACCCCCCCATTGCTGATGTTCGTAAACAAACGCCGCCGCAAAACCGACTCTGGAGGCTGGGCATAGTCGCCCGGATCGTCTGTCCACAGAACCATCCAATAACCGAGTCGCTCCGCAACCCGCGCAACGGTGGGGTTGTAGTCGCCTCCAGGCGGGCGAAAAAGAGTGGGCTGACTGCCCGTAATGCGGCGGATAACCTCACCACATCTCTCAATCTCAGCAGCGATTGCTCCCTCGTTCAACTTGGTTAGGTTGACATGATCATAGGTGTGATTGCCTATCTCCATTCCTGATGCTTGCAGAAGCCTTACCAAGTTGGGGTACTTTTCCGCCATTTTTCCGACGACGAAGAATGTGGCGCGCACATTGTGTTGCCTTAATATTGCTACGATTTTGGGTGTATAGTTGGGGTGGGGACCGTCGTCGAAGGTCAGGGCAATCCAGCGGCGCTTTGTATCGCCGCGTATCAGTTTGCGCAAAGCAATATTTTGGCGCTGCTCGGCGATGTCCTGAGCGAGCAGGTCCGCAGGCGACTTGTACGCCTCGTGGGTAAGCAAAGATTGGGCAGGAGTTTGGTTCTGCGAGACCAGGTTTGAGAAGGGGTAGACTGCTTGCTACAGCTGCACATCGCAAGGCTCAGACCGAGAAGTATTCCTGCTACGCCTATGTACCTCATCGTCACTCCTCCTCGTAGGGGCGGTTCAGGGAAGGTGCTCTTGCGCTCGTGGTCTACTTCAACTCAATCACGGCGGGCGACCAGCCCAAGTCGCAGAGGGCTTTGAGATAGTCGTGGGGGGTCAGGGTGTCGGGATGGCGCCCTGTGAGCGCGACGATGACCCCTTCCATCACATTCGTGGCGAAGGTTTCGCCCTCAATCACGGGGGTGGTGGTGATTACGCGTGCTGCTGCCGCCGCTCGCAGCAACTCAATATCTGCCTTGCGCACGGTGTTGGTGATTACGGTTTTGTCGGGGATCTGATCAGGCATGTACTTGCGGATGTAGTGCCAGTCGCCTGCGATTACATCGGCTTCGCGGAACAAGTGGGGGGCGCGTGGAGTGCGCTGCTCTTGCTTTTCGCCTGTGGGGTAAAACCACTGAAAAGGCAATCGTGTAATGATCGGCAACAAGATACGCCCCAGCCACTCTACGGTGCGGTAGGAGCGTATGGGGATGGGCAACCCCACTGCGAAGACCAAGTCGCCGTAAATCACGCGCTTAGCCAGCTGCGCCAGCTCTTGTGCCATGCCAAAGCGGTCTACGGCGGCTACCAGCAGCACGGTGCTACGCGCGAAGTCAATAATATGGTGTTGTTGAATCCAGCGGAGTGCCTCGCGTTCCAAAGTGTTCTTTAGACCACTGCCGTCCACCACAGGGGTCTTTTTTGCCACCGACACCAGCTTGTGGATTGAGCGAAAAGTATAACGGCGGTTGCCCACCCAAATGTACAGGTCGGCACCGCCGATGCCCAGCGCGTCTACTTTGCCGTCTAACTCGGCAAACAGTTGTTGGAAGCGACGGATATCGCCGTCCGTGCCGATGCGCTCAATTAGGAACGGCTCGCCTGCAATCATTACCTCGCTGCGCTTGTCGCGCTTTGAGGAACCGAGACTGATGGAGACGACGCGCTTCACCGATAGTCTTTGAACAGCTCGCTAACCGATTCATCGCGGTGGATGCGCCGAATCGCTTCTGCCAGTAGCGGCGCCACCGACAGCCGCACGAGTTTATCAAACTGCTTATGCGGTGGCACGGGAATTGTGTCGGTGCAGATGACTTTTTCGATGGGCGATTCGGCGAGGCGTTGCGGGGCATTGCCTGAGAACACGGGGTGTGTGCAGGCAGCGATGACGCTCACGGCACCGCGCTTGAGCAATGCTTCTGCACCTTGTACCACAGAGCCGCCCGTGTCAATCATATCATCAATCATAATGGCGATTTTGCCTGCCACATCGCCGATGATTTCCATCACTTCCACTTTGTTGGGTTCGGGGCGGCGTTTGGCGATGATTGCCAAAGGTGCGTCTAGCACTTCTGCCAGCGAGCGCGCTCGCGGTACACCGGCGACATCGGGCGAGACCACCACGATGTTTTGCTCGTGATAACCTTGCGAAATCAGGTATTCAGCGATAATTGGACCCGCGTACAGATGGTCCACGGGGATATCAAAAAAGCCTTGAATCTGTTCGGCATGTAGGTCCACGGTAATCACGCGCGTGGCGCCTGCGACGGTGATGAGGTCTGCCACTAAGCGTGCGCTGATGGGTTCGCGGGGCTTGATTTTTTTGTCTTGGCGGGCGTAGCCGTAGTAGGGGATGACGGCGGTGATGCGTCGGGCAGACGCCCGTCGGAAGGCGTCCAGCATCACCAACAGTTCCATCAGGTTGTCGTTGACGGGGGCACATGTGGGCTGCACCACGAACACATCCATCCCGCGTGCGCTTTCCAGCACTTGCACGCGCACCTCGCCATCGGAGAATCGAGAGCAAATCATTTGCCCCAAGGGGCGTCCCAAGTAGCTTGCGATTTTCTCTGCCAGCTCGGGATTCGCGTTGCCACTAAACAACAAGATTTCCTGCCCGTTCTCTGTCATTGTTCGTTACCTCCCGCGCCGTGCTGTTTAGATTCGCGCCGTTTGCGCACCCATCCTTCCTTGACCGTTTGGTGGCTGCGGGCAATTGCTAGCGATTCGGGGGGCACATCGTCGGTGATGGGGCTGGCAGCCGCGATGTATGCCCCGTCACCAATCGTCACGGGCGCGATCAGCGTGGCGTGCGAGCCGACAAACACATTGTCGCCAATCACGGTGCGGTGTTTGCGCGCGCCATCGTAGTTGCAGGTGATTGTGCCCGCGCCGATGTTGGTGTTTCTGCCAATCGTGGCGTCGCCTAGGTAGGTCAGGTGCAACACCTTCGTGCCCTCGCCGATTTCCACATTTTTGATTTCTACAAAGTCGCCGACGCGCACACCACGATGCAACACTGTGCCCGGACGAATGTGGGCAAACGGTCCTACCGACACCTCGGCTTCAATGCGTGCGCCCACAATATGCGAGCGAAACAGGTGGCAGCGATCGCCCACTTGAGTATCTTGCAGGTACAGATCGGGTCCCAAAATGCAGTTGGCACCGATGGTGGTGTTGCCGCGCAGGTGGGTGTTTGGTTCCACAACCGTGTCGCGTCCGATGTGAACGGTCGGCTCGATGTAGGTGGTGGCGGGGTCTACGATGGTGACACCCTCTAAGCAGAGTTGTTTGAGGATGCGCATACGCAGGGCGTGGGCTGCCTGCGCGAGTTCCCAGCGGTTGTTCACGCCCAACAGTAGGGTGGGATCGGGCGACTGCCAAGTTTCGATGCGCGCCCCCTGCTGCGCGAGGATGCCAATCACATCCGTTAGGTAATACTCGCCTTGAGCGTTTTGGTTGTCCAGTTGGGGCAGCGCGTCGCGAAGGGCATCCGCCCGAAAGCAGTAAAACGAAGTGCATACCTCGCGAATGGCTCGTTGCTCAGCGGTGGCGTCTTTTTCCTCCACGATGCCCACCACAGCCCCTGCAGCGTCGCGCAAGATGCGCCCGTAGCCCGTGGGGTCATCCAGCAACGCGGTTGCCAACACACATGCTGCATCGGTGCGCAGAGCCGTCTCATACAGGGCGTGGAACACCTCAGGTGTCACCAGCGGCGAGTCGCCCGAGGCAACCAGCACGTGCGCGGCGTCAGCGGGCAAGTGCGGTAGGGCTTGCATAACTGCGTGTCCCGTGCCCAACTGTTCGGCTTGCAGGGCATAGTGGTAGCGTTCGCCGAGCGCCTGTTGTACCTGCTCGGCGCCGTGCCCGACCACCACAATAATCGGGGATGCTCCAGCGGCTTCCAACGCCCGCAACACATAGCTGATCAGGGGCTGTCCTAACAGGGGAGCCAGCGCTTTGGGGTGCTCTGACTTCATGCGGGTGCCCTTGCCCGCTGCCATCACGATCGCCGCAGGTGCCAACGCCATGCCTCGCCTCCCGAGCCGTCCATATCGATTATACCGCATTCGCAGCGAAGGGGAACCTTTGCCTGATAAGGGGACAACGCCTAGCTTCAACCCGGCTGTACCAACAACCAACTTGGCTCCATCAACCCCCTCACCCCCCTCCGTAAGGTTCCCCCCGCTTCGCGAGGGGAACCGACCCCGGCACGGTTCCCCCCTCCTCCGTAAGGTTCCCCCCGCTTCGCGAGGGGAACCGAAAAATGCACTTGGTTCCCCCTACGGCGTCGGGGGAACCTGAAGGAGGGGGTTCGAGAAAATCCGTCTCTGCT
>JAUQOS010000128.1 GCA_030550775.1 Armatimonadota bacterium | reverse complement strand
CTGCGGCTCGGTAGGGCAGGTAAGTCGGTGCGCCAACAACACTGTCATTCCGAGCGGGGCAAGCAATCTCATCCACTCGAGTAGGCAGCAACTTGGGTTAGGTATACTTTTCTGCGCCCTTGGGCGCAACGCACGCAAGTAAGGAGGCAACTATGGCGAATATCGGACGAGTTGTGCAAGTAATGGGACCTGTGGTGGATGTGCGCTTTTCGGAAGGTGAGCTGCCCGCGATTTACAACGCAATCAAAATCATCGACGAAGCGCGCGGGATCAATCTTACCTGCGAAGTAGCGCAACACTTGGGCGACGATACCGTGCGCACCGTGGCGCTTTCCTCCACCGACGGCTTGGTGCGCGGCATGCAAGCGATTGACACAGGCGCACCTATCAAAGTGCCTGTGGGGCGCGCTACCTTAGGAAGATTGTTCAACCTGCTGGGCGAACCAATCGACGAAAAAGGACCCGTGCAGGCAGAGCAATATGCGCCCATCCACAAACCTGCTCCCTCCCTCCAAGAGCAAAATGTAAAAACAGAAATTCTTGAAACAGGATTGAAAGTAATTGACCTGCTGTGCCCGTTCAACAAAGGAGGCAAGATTGGCTTGTTCGGGGGCGCAGGGCTGGGCAAAACGGTGTTGATACAAGAACTAATCCGCAACATCGCCACCGAGCACCAAGGGGTGTCGGTGTTTGCGGGCGTGGGCGAGCGCACGCGCGAAGGCAACGACCTTTATCTGGAGATGAACGAAACGGGTGTCATCAACCAGACCGTGCTGGTGTTCGGGCAGATGAACGAGCCCCCCGGAGCGCGCCTGCGCGTGGGGCTGACCGCCCTCACAATGGCAGAATACTTCCGCGATGAGGAAGGACAAGATGTGCTGGTGTTCATTGACAATATTTTCCGATTTGTGCAAGCAGGTGCGGAGGTATCCGCGCTGTTGGGGCGCATGCCGTCGGCAGTAGGTTATCAGCCCACCCTGGCGACCGAGATGGGCGAGTTGCAAGAGCGCATTACTTCTACCCGCCGCGGTTCGATTACCTCCGTGCAAGCCATCTATGTGCCTGCCGACGACCCCACCGACCCTGCGCCTGCCACCACTTTCTCGCACTTGGACGCCTATGTGTATCTGGAGCGGCGTATCGCTGAAAAAGGCATCTACCCTGCCGTTGATCCGTTGGCGTCTACTTCCAAGAACCTTGACCCGGCCATCGTGGGCGAGGAACATTATCAGGTGGCGCGCAGTGTGCAGCAAATCCTGCAGCGCTATCGCGACCTGCAAGATATCATCGCGATTCTGGGCATCGACGAGTTGTCGGATGAAGACAAGCTGATTGTGGCGCGTGCCCGCAAGATAGAGCGCTTCCTGTCGCAGCCGTTCTTCCTCGCTGAGAAGTTCACGGGCAACCCCGGACGCTATGTGCGCATCGCCGATACGGTGCGCAGCTTCAAGATGATTGTCAACGGCGAGGTAGACGACCTGCCCGAGCAGGCGTTCTACATGTGCGGCACGATTGAGGATGTGTTCGAAAAGGCGAAGGCGTTGCAGGGGGCATAAGCGATGCGCGAGTTCCTGCTGGCGATTGTGAACCCCGAGCGCACGGTGCTGGAGGAGCGTGTCGTGCATGTGCGCCTGCCAGGCAGCGAGGGCTACTTCGGTGTGATGGCGGGGCACATCCCCTTCTTCGCGCAACTGCGGTACGGCGTGGGCGAGTATCGCCGCGCCGACGGGGTGACGCGCAAGTTCACAGTGCTGGGCGGATTCGCAGAGGTGCTGCCCGACCGCGTCATCGTGCTGGCAGACGGTGCGGAACTAGCAGAGGAAATTGACCCCGACCGTGCCCGCGTTGCGCTGCGCCGCGCGCTCGAAATCTTGCAACAACCCCTCTCAGAAGAGGAACTGGCAGAAGCACGCCTTGCCCTCGAGCGCGCCAAAGCCCGCCTGCGCGCCATCGGCGAACAGGTGTAAAGCGGTATAATCGCTCTATGCGAACACTTTGGTGGCTGGTTGTGGGCGTGGCAGGGTTGCTGAGCCTCGCTGCGCCCATTCCACAGAAGGAGGCAGCACGCATGCACGCTAAAAAACGCCTGCTTATCGTCACCCACACCGCAGGCTTCCGCCACAGCGATTCCATCGAACGGGGTGAAAAAATCCTCGCAGCGCTGGGGGCACGCAGCGGACATTTCGAGGTTGAATACTGCCGCACCGCCGATGATGTGCGCAAGATGCTCACGCCCGAATTCCTCAACGCAGGCAAGTTCGACGGCGTTGTGTTCCTCAACACCACAGGCGACATTGGTATTCCTGACTTGGGAGCGTTTCTGGCGTGGCTCCAACAAGGCAAGGCATTCATCGGAATCCACGCCGCAGCGGATACCTACCATAATCGCCCCGAATATTTAGAGATGCTGCAGGGCGAGTTTGCCTATCATGGGCGGCAGACAACGGTGGAAGCAAAGGTAGAACAGCCTGACCACCCTGCCGTTGCCCACCTTGCCCCTGCATGGGTGGTGTTCGACGAGATTTATCTGTTCAAAGAGAACAACCGTCGCAATGTGACGGTGCTGCTTTCAATGGATCGCCACCCCGACGACGGCACGCCAAACGCAGGCAAGCCGGGCGACTATTTGCTGGCGTGGTGCCGCGAATATGGCAACGGGCGTGTGTTTTACACCGCGCTGGGGCATCGGCTCGATGTGTGGGACAGCGAGGAGTATCAGCGCCACCTGTTGGGTGGTATCCTGTGGGCGCTGCGCCTGCAGGAGCGCGGTGCAGTCAAGCTTTAGCGAATCATCGTGCCGATCCCTGCGTCGGTGAATACCTCAATTAGCAGTGCGTGCGGGATGCGCCCGTCGATGATATGGGCGCGCGGGCAGCCACGCGCCAGCGCATCCAAACACGCTTGGAGCTTGGGAATCATGCCACCCGAGACACGCCCGTTTTCCAGCATCCGTTGTGCCTGCTCGCGCGAGAGCTCCGAAATCAGCGAGGTGGGGTCGTCGGGATCGCTGAGCACGCCGGGCACATCGGTCATCAAGATAAACTTGGCAGCCCCCAAGGCACCTGCCAGTGCGCCCGCTGCGAAGTCGGCATTCAGGTTGTAGGTTGCCCCCTGAGCGTCCATTGCCACGGGGCTAATCACGGGGATATAACCGGCTTGCAGGGCGGCGTGTATCACCTCAGGGCTAATCGACTCCACCTCGCCCACGAAACCCAAGTCCACCTCGCCTTCCAGTTTGCGGGCGCGGATAAGCCCGCCATCTTTGCCCGACAGCCCAATCGCGCGCCCGCCTTGCTGCTGAATAAGCGCAACCAAGCGCGGATTGGTCTTGCCCGTAAGCGCCATCTCTACCAGTTCCATCGTCTCGGCGTCGGTGATGCGCAATCCACCCACAAACTGTGGCTGCTTACCCACTCGCTTCATCAACTCGGAGATTTCAGGACCACCCCCGTGCACAATCACAGGGCGAATGCCCACACAGTGCATCAGCACCACATCCTGCATCACTTGGGCGGCTAACCCGTTCTCGTGCATCGCAGCACCGCCGTACTTGATCACAAAAATCGCACCGCTCCACCTTTGAATATACGGCAACGCCTGTACCAGCACCTCTGCTTGCAGTTTTGCTTCATCCGAGACTCGCATAACGGCTTGCAATTCTACCATACACGCAGGGATGTGCGGTAGACTATAACCGATGAGCAGATTTAACCCGTTTTCCGTGCAGCAGGTGCGTGCAGCGCTGCGTGAGTTCCAAGTGCGCCCCTCCAAGGGCTGGGGGCAGAATTTTTTGATTGACCGCCGCGTGGCGTTGCGGATTGTAGAGGCAGCGAATTTGCAGCCTGAAGATGTGGTGCTGGAAGTGGGACCAGGCTTAGGCGCACTAACGCTGCTGCTCGCCGAGCGCGCCCGTCATGTGATTGCCGTTGAGATTGATGCACGGCTGGTGGCGATTTTGCAGACCGTTATTGACGCGCAAGGCATCGAGAATATCACGCTCATCCAAGCGAATGTGCTCAGCCAGCCCGTACCTGAGCTATTGAGGGGTGAGCCGTCTGCCAAAGTGGTGGCGAACATCCCGTATGCCATCACCTCGCCCTTGATGGAGCACCTACTGCAGCACAAGACACACATCCCGCTGATTGTGCTGACTGTGCAGAAGGAGGTCGCTGAGCGACTGGCAGCCAAGCCAAATACGGAGGCATACGGTGCGCTCAGCGTGTTCGTGCAATACCATGCGCAAGTGGAGTATTTGGGGCGCGTGCCGAACACCGCCTTTTACCCGCAGCCCGAAGTCGATTCGGCGGTGGTGCGGATGACCCCGGTGTCCGACCGCCTGCCTCCGCTGGAGCAAAAGTGGCTATTCAAACTGGTGCGTGCGGGGTTCGGCAAGCGGCGCAAAACGATGCGCAACGCGCTCACTACGCTTTTTGGCGACGCTGATCGCGCCAGCGCGATTTTGCGTCGCACGGGTATTCACACCTCCACCCGTGCCGAGCAGCTCACGCTAGAACAATGGATGGCATTGGCACAGGAAAC
>JAUQOS010000033.1 GCA_030550775.1 Armatimonadota bacterium | reverse complement strand
GACTTTACAGGCGCGTACCAGTGGCGTGTAGTGCTGCGTCCGGGCGAGAGCGCGGAGGGGTTCATAAACCTCGGCGTGAATGTGCCGGAGCCGGCGAGCATGCTTGCGCTGGGCGCGGGTCTGGCGAGCTTACTCGGGCTGCGCCGTCGACGCGCCTGATTGCGCCACTGCATAACCGCCTTGTGCAAGCGCCAGCGGGCAAGCCTTTTCGCCCGCTGGCGCTGTTGTGGCGAAAACCTTGCGCTTACGGGACCTTGCCCTCGCGGATAGCTGTGCGTAAGCCCTGAATTTGGCTGTTTGCGATTCGCGCAAGCATTGCATAGCGCAACTCGTTTGTTGCGAGCTGTGCCAGTTCGTATTCGGGGTCAATCGTGTTGCCGTCGGGGCGCATCGGGGTGGGTTGGGGCGTGGGCAGGGGTTGCACGGACTGTGCTGCAGGTGGCACTGCCACATGGCGCGGGTCAGAAGTGCGCAATGGCAGCGCACCTGCTTGAAGCGCGCGTTGCGCAATGCGCGATGGGGGCACCTCGCCCTCTGGCAAGTCTAACCGCACAAAGCGGGGCGTATTGGCGTTTGCGAGGTTATGCGCCAGCAACTTGTGGCGTGCCACCGCACGATGCATCGCACGCTCGGCTGCTTGTAAGGTGGGCGTATCCCAAAAGGTTCGGTAAGCACCAACACGCATAACGACACACTCCTCAACCACCGCAAGATTATCGGCAACGCGCGCAGCTTACCACAGAGCTGTGCCTCCCCTACGGAGAACCGTGCCTCGCGCCGATAATTTCGTTGGAACCGCGCACTGTTTCAACGCGCCTAAACAGCAGCGACGGCAGATGGGGTACAATATACCACTACACCGCGCGGAGGATTAGCGAATGAAGAAGATTCTGGTTGTGGACGACGAACGGCACATCGTGCGCCTCATCCAAGTAAACTTGGAGCGGCAGGGCTACCAAGTGGTCACCGCACACGACGGAAAAGAAGCCCTCGAAAAAGTCAAGTCGGAAAACCCCGACTTGGTGGTATTGGATGTGATGATGCCCTATATGGACGGGTTCGAGGTATTGCGCACCCTGCGACGCAACCCCGAAACGGCAGACCTGCCGGTGATTATGCTCACCGCGAAGGCACAAGACCAAGATGTGTTCCGCGGCTGGCAGGAAGGCGTGGACATGTATCTCACCAAGCCGTTCAACCCGCAAGAGCTGATTACCTTCGTAAAACGCATTTTCCGTTCTCGCGAGATGGGTGAAGAGGGTGAAGGACGCTATGAACTCTAATACCACGGGCGGTCGCTGCTACTACGGTTGGCTGATTGGCGCGGCGGCAGTGGCTGCCACGCTGACCGCTGTGGCAATTATTCGCCGCCTGCAAGAGCGTCAAGCACAACCGGAATATCGTGCCGAACGCGCCTACCAGCGCGGGCTCAAACAAGTGCAAGCGGTTGAGGAGCGCATCCCGCGTTGGCTGGCAGAACGCAATTAACACACGCTACGGGGCGGTGCGAATGGGGCGCGCGCCGCTCCACGGGATTCTCCACCCTGGAGGTCATCAACGGTGCCCGTATCGGTCGTGGTTGGCGCCCAGTGGGGCGATGAAGCAAAAGGCAAAATCGTAGACCTGTTAGCCCAACGCGCTCGCTATGTAGTGCGCTACGCTGGGGGCAGCAACGCCGGACACACCGTCTGCACCAACGGCACCACCTACAAGTTCCATCTCATCCCCTCGGGCATTCTGCACCCGCACGTGATTGCCGTTATTGCCGATGGCGTGGTGATGGACTTGCGCGCATTCAGCATTGAAGCCGCGGCACTGCGCGAGCAAGGCGTGAGCCTTGACCGCCTGCGCATTGGGCTGGGTGTGCACCTGACTATGCCCTACCACCGCTTGCTGGACGAACTGGAAGAGGCCCAGCTCGAGGGGCGGATTGGCACCACCAAGCGCGGTATCGGACCCACCTACGCCGACAAAGCGTGGCGCATCGGCATTCGCGTGGCAGATCTGCTGGAGCGAGACCGCTTAGCCGCGCGCGTTCGGCGCGTGCTGCAACGCCGCAATCCCACCATTGAGCGCGTGTACGGGGCAAAACCGCTTGATCCCGATGCCCTGATTGAGGAGTACTGGGGCTATGCTGAGCAAATCCGTCCCTATGTGTGCGATGTGCCCCACTTGCTCCTGCGTGCCCTTGAGCAAGACGAGCCTATCTTGATGGAAGGCGCGCAAGGCACCTTGCTGGACTTAGACTACGGCACCTACCCCTATGTCACCTCGTCGCACCCCGTGGCAGCAGGGGCATGCTTGGGCACAGGAATCGCCCCAAACCGCCTCACCGAGATTTGGGGTGTGGCAAAAGCCTACACCACGCGCGTGGGCGAAGGCCCCTTTCCCACGGAGCTCACGGACGACACGGGCGACCGCATTCGCAATCGGGGGCGCGAGTACGGCACCACCACCGGCAGGGCGCGGCGCGTCGGCTGGCTGGATTTGGTGGCGTTGCGCTACGCCGCGCGCATCAACGGCTTCACTGCGCTTGCGGTGACCTTGCTCGATGTGCTATCGGGTTTTCCCACGCTCAAAGTGTGCGTTGCTTACCGCCACGCGGGGCGCGAGACGCGCGAGTTCGTCGCTGACGCGCCCGCCCTAGCCCGCTGCGAGCCCGTGTATGTGGAGCTGCCGGGGTGGGAACAGGAGATTGACCGCTGTCGCTCGTTAGAAGAGCTGCCCGCCAACGCCCGCGCCTACTTGCACTGCATCGAGGAGTATGTGGGCGTGCCCATCAAGCTCATCTCTGTTGGGGCGCAGCGCGAGCAAACGATTGTGGTCTAAAAGCCCCACCTACCACCTCCAATAGGCGTGTGGAGCGCTTCCACAATCCGCGCAAAGGTGTGCGTGTGCAGAAAGCCCCACAGCGTCGCGCTGCTGCCGAGCACCGCCAGCGGCAACCATCCGCCTCGCGCCCCCGCCTTGTAGGTCAGCCCGACGCTTAACCCCCACACCCATACCATCCCCATCAGCAACATCAACGCGGTAAACGGGTCTACGAAGCGCATCAGGTGCACTGTCAGCACGATGGGCCCCAGCAACGCGCCCATTAGCCCCGCCGCCAGCAGTAGCGTGAGCCCCCCAAACAACACACGCCCGCCCACAGGCGAACGCCCCAGCCACCCTAACGCCTGCACCCACTGCGGAATCTCCCAGCGTAGCCCCGCAAAGGGGCGCCCAGCAATATGGGGCTTGATACCCCGCCGTCGCAGCTCGCGCAACACGCACAAATAGTGCGCCCGATAACGGATTGGATGAATGTGAAAATAGACATCCAGCAGCTCCTCGTCGGAATACTGCTGCAGGCGTTGGCGATACTGGTTTAGGTCGTACCACCAGCGTGGTGCGGGCATATGACCCCCCAAGAGTATTTTAGCCCAAACAGCTTCCCAGGGTGAGATTCCTCGCCTGCGGCTCGGAAGGACACAAGTGGACGTTTGTGCAAACCGCTTTGTCATTCCAAGTGAGGCGAGGAGCCTCGCCCGTTCAAAACAGCGGATAACCAAGTGGGTGCTCTCACAGGGCGCGGCTGAGTTCGTCAGCGGTGTAGTAGCCGCGCTGGGCGAGGCTGCGCCCCGCTGCTCCGTGTAAATACACCCCTGCAATGCTGGCGTGCAGAGGCGATAAGCCTTGCGCCAGCAGCCCCGCAATGGCACCCGTGAGTACATCGCCCGAACCGCCAGTGGCTAAACTCGGCTCGGTGAAGGGCGCCACCCACAGCGCGTCGGTGTCGGCGATTACTGTATAGGCACCTTTCAACACGCAAGTAGCGCGATAGCGGTCGCGAATCAGCTCCGCGCTGCCGAATCGGTCGGCTTGCACTTGATGGGTTTCCAGCTGGAGCAGGCGCGCCGCCTCGCCTGGATGAGGAGTCAGCACGGTGTGTTTGGGGAGGGGCACTTCGTTGCCCAAGCGCGCCAGCCAGTTCAATCCGTCGGCATCAATCACCAGCGGGCGTTCCAGCGCACTCCACGCTGCCAACAGCTCCACCATTGCTTTACCAACGGTTTCGTGTTGCCCCAAGCCGGGACCCAGCGCTAGCACGCTGAAGCGCGCGAGACGCTCGCTGAGCCACTGCACACCCTGCGGGGTTAGCGCGCCGGTATCGTCGTCGGGCAAGGCGAAGGTCATCACGGCGGGGTAGAAGCTGGCAACTTGGGGCTGGATTTTGGCGGGCGTTGCGACAGTGGCTAACCCTGCGCCCACACGCAACGCTGAGTATGCTGCCAACGCGGGTGCGCCCGCCATGCCCAAGCTGCCGCCCACCACTAACACATGCCCGCGATTGCCTTTGTGTGCGTCGGGTGCGTGATGTGGCAACAGCGAAACCGCCTCTGGCTCGGTAATCAGACGCGCGACGCACTCCGCCGCCTGCAGTCGCGCGGGCGGGATGCCAATCGGGACCGCGTCCCACCTGCCCACATGGCGCACGCCATCGTTTTGGAAGAAGCCCGCCTTCGGCAACGCCATCGTCACAGTGTAGGTGGCTTGGATGGCGACCCCGCGAGCCACGCCCGTGTCGGCATCCAAGCCCGAAGGGATGTCTACTGCCACAATCGGGCGCCCGCTGCGGTTGACCGCGTCAATCAAGCTCCGCAGCGGTTCCTCAATCGAACCGCGTACGCCGATGCCCAGTAGCGCGTCTACCAGCAAATCTTCATCGCGGAACAGAGCGGGGTCGGGGGCGTCGGGCAGGGGCAAAGCAGGAATGCCGTACGCTTGAATGATTCGCCACTGCACCGCAGGGTCGCCCTTGAACTCGTCGGGGCTGCAGACAAGCCATAGGTGTACCTTCGCACCTGCCTCGTGCAGGTAGCGTGCCACCACCATTCCGTCGCCACCATTGTTGCCTTTGCCCACCAGCACCGCCACATGCTTACCAGCAATCGGGGCGAACCACTCGGCGATGCGCTGAAACACACCGTAGCCCGCCCGCTCCATCAGCACCAGCGACGGAATGCCATCGTGCTCAATCGCTGCGCGATCCAGCGCGCGCATCTGCTCCGACGAAACAATTGGAACGCCCCGCATCTTACACTAACTGGTCAATCTGTTGCGCTAACTCGAAATCTTTCTCGGTCAGCCCGCCAGCAGAGTGGGTGCTCAAGCGCAAAGTTACTTGCTTGTAGCGGATTTCGATGTCGGGGTGGTGGTCGGCGCGTTCGGCAAGTAATGCCACGTGCACTACAAAGCCCATCGCCTCGCGGAAGTTGCGGAAAGTAAAAGTGCGCACAATTTCAATGCCCTCGCGCGTCCAGTGGGGCACGCGCTCTAAGTAGGTGGCTACCTCTGCTTCGGGGATGCGTTGCATAACACTCACCGTCTGTGCAGTTCGCCCAATCTGTGGCAATTCCTGCTTGGGGCGTTACTCAGAACTTGCGTTCCAGCGCGGGTCTTCGAACCGCTGAATCTCAATCAAATAGCCGTTCGGATCACGGGCGAACAGATGGTAGATTTGATAGCGTTCGTTGTAGGTGGGCGGTTTGGTGATCTCAACGCCGTGTGAGAGCAGGTGGGCGTACCAAGCGTCTACCGCTTCCGACACAAGGGTGAGAATCACGCGCTCGGCAGGTTGAGGGGTCGCCTCGCGGCGGCAAAAACCGAGATAGCCCGCGCCCGCTACTTGGTAAATGCAGCAATCTACTTGCTCCAGTACGCACGGCAATCCCAGCAGTTGCTCGTAGAAGTGGCGCGTGGCGTCCCACGCGGAGGCTGGTAGGAAAGTTATGAACTCGCTAATCGGCAATCGCTCCATCGCTAGGCTCCGCTGGTGACCAGACGGGCGATGCGCTCGCAGATGACCTCCAGCATCGCCTCGTCCGATTCATCAAATGCGCCTACTTCCGTGCCGTCCACATCAATTTGCCCAATGATTTTGCCGCTTTGGGGGTGGCGGATGAGCACCACAATCTCCGAGCGCGTCTCGAGGTTGCACGCGAGGTAGTTGTCAATCGTGCGCACATCCTCAACGATTTGGTTCATGTTCTCGGCGACAGCGGTGCCGCACACGCCCCGCCCTACGGGGATGCGTACATGCTCGGTGGGTGGTCCCACATACGGTCCCAGCACCAGCTCGTTGCCCTTGAGCCAGTAGATGCCCACCCAGTGGTAGTGCGGCAGGCGAGCGTGCAGGTGCTGCATCAAGCGTTGCAGCCGTTCCTGCACGGGCAGCTCCGCTGACTCGAGAATCTGCTCCGCTTCTAAGATGATTTCCGTTGCCAGCGTTTCATCGACCATCGCTTGGCTTTGCCTCCTCTGGCTTGGTAGGCTCTTGCTTTGGTTTAGGTTCCCACTTTTCCAGCACGACAGCACGCTCAATCGTGTCGCCGATGACGATTTTGTCAATCAAATCAAGCCCCTCCACAACCCTGCCAAAGATAACATAGTTGCCGTCCAGTTGGGGCAGGTCGTCAAGGCAGATGTAGAACTGGCTGCTCGCGCTGTCGGGGTCTTGGGCGCGTGCCATGCCGATGGCGCCGCGCTTGTGCTTGAGGTTGTTCGGCTCGAACTTGATGCGCTTGCCCGAACCGCCTGTGCCCAGCGCGGGATGCCCCATTGGCAACGTTTTGGATTGTGGGTCGCCCGCTTGGATGACAAAGCCCGGCTCCACGCGATGGAAGCGAATACCATCATAAAAGCCTTGTTTGACCAAGTTTAGAAAGTTCGCGCTGGTTTTGGGGGCTTCCTTGAGGTCTAACTCAATGATTAAGGCGCCCTTGTCTTTGATGGTCATTTTCACATAGGCGACTTGGGGTTGGTTCGCAGCAGCGGGTTGAGATGACTCTCCCGTTTGTGCCAGCCCTTGTTGATTGGTGGACTGGGCTTGCTCTGGAGTTTGTGGTTGGCATCCGGCTAGTGATAGCGCGAGCAACGGTACAACCCATCGGATCCAAGTTTTTCCGTGCATGCGCGTTCCCTCCATGCAAGACCGCTATATTCTACCTAAACCTACAAGCGGCTTTGCGTAGGAGCAGGTTGGGGCGCGCACTCCAGATGCACCCAGCCGTAGCCGACCCGGCGCGTGATGGCTTGCCCCACTTGGATGGGGCGTGTGCATGCGCGGCAGATGCCAGGATAGCGAGCGGGGAAGCTCACGGCAGCGGCGCGTTGCGGACGCGTGCGACACTCCTCGTGTACCCAGATACCCCACTGTGGGTGGCGTGTGATGCGCATACCGGGTTCTATCGGTTCGCCGCAGCCAGCGCAGGTTTGCCGATAACGCGCAGGAATCACACGCGGGCTACCAGAGTCGTCACTGGGGGCAGGGGTTCCCACCGCACGAGGTGGCAACAACTCTTCCAGCAGCTCGCGCAGAGTCTGAGCATAGTTGACGCCGCGCGGCGGGGCAGGTGGGCGCGGCGTGGACGATTGCCGACGCTGCTGATTCTCCAACCACCGACGATTGATTGGAATCGGCCTTGCCACGGCTACTCGCCTCGTGGTGTAGGAATGGGTTTCGCGCGTCGGCGCGCACGCCGCTGCGGTAAGTAGCCTGCTAAACCGTACACGCCCTGCCCCAGCAAGCTGTCGGGGTGCTCTGAACAAAGCAAGCAATCTGGATTGCGCTCTGCGCGGGCAGGGAACACATGCTGGTTCAGCAAGTCGTAGTACACATACGGCTGCACGGGCGCGCACCCTGTGGCTAATTTTACCAGTTCCCACACTAAAAGGTTCCCCACCACGCCGTTGAGGAATACCACTTGCGGGTTGGGGATGACTTCGCCTTGAATGTAGCCCCCGCGAATGGAGAGGGCACGCTGGTGGGGGGTAAGTTGCTCTTCGATACTTTGGCGGATGCCGCGCTCTACGCAGGCAAGGCAAGCCGTCTCGCCAGGAATAATCACCTGAACCTGCCCGCCGCCCTGCGCAAGTTGCCCTTGCTCGCTACGGATGCCCACGCCTGCATCCAAGTAGGGGATGAGCGCGCACATCGCCACCGTGTTGAGGTATTGGCGCACAACGGCGCTATCCACCGCGCCCACGATGAGGTCGCAGCCCAGCAGGTGCGCCAAGGCGCGTGGCGAGCGGGCGTCTTCAGGCAGCGGCACGATGGTGCGCTGTTCGGGTGGGCGCGCGCGGTTGAACCGCTGTGCCAACGCCAGAACCTTACGCCAGCCACGCACCGCTTGGGCATAGCTCGCTCCTACAACACGGTTGAGGTTGCTTAGCTCCAAGCGGTCGGGGTCAATCAGGATCAGCTGCCCCACGCCTAACAAGGCAAGTGCGTGGGCAACTTGCGAGCCTAAGCCGCCCGCGCCCACCACCGCCACCCGCAAACTGCCCAAAATCGCTTGCCCTTCCGCGCCAAACGCGCGCACTTGGCGGTCGTAAACTGACTGCTCAGCGACGCGAAGCGCAGCAGGCCGTAGCCCTGTGCCGTAGCGGGTCTCCAGGGGCGCGCGCAATATGCGCAAACGTGCAATCGGCGCCATCTGCCCGCGCTGGTAATCCCAAAATCGCCCCTCAAAGCTCATATCGCTGCCGAACACCAAGCTCCCGTGCCGAAACGGGGGCGACATTGATTGCGTGGTGAGAAACTTCTGCCGATCGCTGCGGTCGTCTACCTTAGAGAAGCGCGGGTTCGGCGCCCACGGATGCGAATGGGCTTCCAACAGCGAATAGCCCTCGCGGGCACAGCGCACCAAGAGCTGATGTACAAACTCGGGGCGTATCTCCACAATGCTTTCGGTGCGTTGGACGTATGCCTCCTCGGGCACCTGCACCAGCTCTCGTACCAAAAACACCACACGCGCCTCGCTTTCCAACACCCGACACAACAGAAAGGCTTTGGTCTCTACGGCGCGATCAGCAAGGAGCGTCTCCTCAAGGCGTGTCCACACTGGATGCGAAATGCGTACTTCACCAGTCATCACCGCTGCTGCCCCCCAACTGTTTACCAAGCGATTATACCTGTTTCCTATTTCCTAATCCTCCTGCAGCTTACCGTGCGTCTTTTTCGTGTGCCTGGCGTAACGAAACAGGGCGGTAAGAGCGCCCTTAGGTTCCCCATGGCCGTTGAAGAGACCCCGTTGAGTTTGATTTCTCTTGCGTGCGGACAAGGCAGAACCGCGCATGAGTGGCAGTGGAGCGCTTGTGCTTATCAAGTTCACCATGGACGCGCATAGGGGTGTGAGGAGCAGCCTGCTGCCTGCTTTTAACGCGCTTTTAACAAACCGCGGGGGATAATTCGCCTTGTTATGAAACCCCGCGTTGCGTTGTGGACGCCGTTATCAGCGTTTGTGCTGATACTGGCAGCATGTGGTAAGCAGGGAACGGGTGCGCGATCTGGATCAGCCTCGGCTGCTGTTACGAACGAACTTGTAGGCACCATCCGCATTGACGGTTCCAGCACTGTACTGCCGATTTCTGAAGCGGTTGCGGAGGAGTTCCAAAAGCAACATCCGAAGGTTCAAGTGACAGTCGGCAAATCGGGTACGAGCGGCGGTTTCAAGAAGTTCGCTCAGGGCGAGGTAGAGATTGTAGGGGCGTCGCGCCCCATTCGCGAGACTGAAGACGAAGCATGTCGCAAGAATGGCGTTGAATACATCGAAATCCCCGTTGCCTACGATGCGATTGCCGTGGTAGTGAACCCCCAAAACACTTGGTGCGATTACCTTACGGTGGCTGAACTTAGGAAAGTCTGGGAGCCTGCAGCGGAGGGCAAAATCGTTAGCTGGGATCAGGTACGTCCAGGCTTTCCTAAAGAGCGGTTGACGCTATTTGGAGCGGGCACAGAGTCGGGCACCTTTGACTACTTCACGGCTGCGGTTGTGGGCAAGGAGAAGGAAAGCCGCGGCGATTATAACCCCAGCGAGGATGACAACATACTTGTGCAAGGTGTGTCACGCACCAAGGGTGCATTGGGCTACTTCGGGCTCGCCTACTACGAAAACAATAAAGACAAGCTCAAGCTCATCGGCATCGACAACGGCAACGGTCCTGTCAAGCCGTCGCGCGAAACAGTGATTGACGGCACTTACCAGCCGCTGTCGCGCCCACTGTTCATCTATGTGAGCGTCAAAGCCTTGGAACGCCCCGAAGTGGCAGCGTTCGTTAAGTTCTACATCCAGAATGCTGGCAAGCTCTCCGAGGAAGTCGGTTATATTGCCCTGCCAGAGAAGGTTTACACGCTGGCGATGGAGCGCTTCGAGAAGCGCATCAAAGGCTCTGCCTTTGGTGCGCACGGCTCGCAAGTAGGCGTGAAACTGGAAGACCTATATCGCATCGAGGAGGCAGTCCAGTAACAGTGTCGCAACAAAGCGCTACGGAGGTCGGTGTGGCATACGCACGGGCAGTAGTGCGTGTGGGCGTAGAAAAGCGTAATCGCTGGCGTGTGCGCTTGGAGGAGCGCATTGTGCGCACCTTGCTGTTTTTGTGCGCGCTGGTGGGCATTGTCACCACCTTCGCGATAGTGCTCATCTTAGCCACAGAAAGCGTGGGCTTTTTCGAGCAAGTGTCCCTTGTGGAGTTCCTTACGGGCACCGTGTGGACACCGACTTTTGCGAACCCTTCGTTTGGCGTGTTGCCGCTGGTAACCGGCACCTTTCTTACGACCGCGATTGCGATGGCGGTGTCGGGACCTGTGGGGCTGCTGACAGCGATTTACCTGAGCGAATATGCCTCCCCGCGTGTGCGTCGCGTGGTCAAGCCCACGCTGGAGGTACTGGCGGGTATCCCCACAGTAGTGTACGGCTACTTTGCCCTCACTTTCCTGACACCGCTGTTGCAGCGGTTCATCCCCGCGCTGGAGGGCTTCAACGCGCTGTCGGCAGGGCTGGTGATGGGCATCATGATTTTGCCCACCGTTGCCTCACTCAGCGAGGATGCGCTTTACGCGGTGCCCAACAGCCTCCGCTACGCCTCGTTGGCATTGGGAGCCACACGATTTCAAACCGTGTGGGGCGTGGTGGTGCCCGCAGCGATGTCGGGCATCTCCGCCTCGTTCTTGTTGGGCATTTCGCGCGCCGTCGGCGAAACGATGATTGTGGCAATCGCTGCCGGGCAACAGCCCACCTTCACCTTCAATCCGCTGCGCGCGATTGAGACGATGACCGCCTTCATCGTGCGCATCACGATGGGCGATATTCCGCACGGCACTGTAGAGTACCGTACGATTTTCGCAGTAGGGCTGCTGCTGTTTGTGATTACCTTGGCGTTGAACCTCGCCAGTGAAGCGATTCGGCAACGTTACAAAGGAGCACGCCTATGATTCGCATCGAAAGCCGCCCAGAGTGGCGTCGGCGCGAGCACCGGCGCGAGCAGCTATTCCAACTGGTGGGCGCTGCGATTGTGCTGTTTGCGCTCACGACCCTGACCGTGTTGTTAGTCAAAATCTTTCTGGACGGCTATACGCGCCTCTCGCCTGAGTTCCTTTCCAACTTTCCTTCGCGTCGCCCCGATGAAGCAGGTATTAAAGCCGCGCTGGTCGGCAGCTTCTACTTGCTGCTGCTCACCGCAGCGCTGGCGATTCCCATCGGCGTGGGCGCAGCCATCTACTTGGAGGAGTTCGCCAAGCGCAACTGGTTCACGCGCCTTGTGGAAATCAACATCACTAACTTGGCGGGCGTGCCTTCTATTATCTACGGATTGCTGGGGCTGCAGGTGTTTGTGCGCACGCTGAGTATGGATCGCAGTCTCCTGGCAGGGGCGTGCACGATGGCGTTGCTGGCGTTACCTGTGATTATCACCGCCGCGCGCGAAGGGCTCCGCACGGTGCCTAATAGCCTGCGCTATGGTTCCCTTGCGCTGGGCGCAACGCAGTGGCAGACCGTGCGCTACACCGTGTTGCCTGTGGCGCTGCCTGCAATCCTTACGGGCATTATTCTGTCGCTCTCGCGTGTGGTGGGCGAAACCGCGCCTTTGCTGGTCATCGGCGCGGTGGTGTATATCAGCAAGCTGCCTGATGGGCTGTGCTCGCCCTTTACTGTGCTGCCTGTGCAGATTTACGACTGGACGACGCGCCCGCAAAAAGCGTTCCAAGAGAACGCCGCCGCAGGCATTATCGTGCTGTTGATGCTGCTGCTGGCAATGAATGCTGCGGCAATCTATTTGCGAAACCGCTATCAGAAGCGGTTAGCCCTCTAACGCGGGCATGTCCTCACAAAACAGCAATGCTCAAACAAGTGTGGCAGGAACCCCTGCCGAAGGATACGCTCAGTGTGGATGTGCTGACCGTACCGCGTCAGCCCACACAGCTGCTGACGCTGGACGAGGTGCGCATCCACTTCTGGCGCTGGGAGAACGGGGAGTGGCGCCAAACACGCGTCCATCCCCATCGCCTGCAGCGCGACCTGTATGTGGTGCAACCCAACCACGAAGGCAAAATTCATATCTTTACCGACGGCGCCAGCTGGATCTGGAGCGAGAAAGAGCTAATCTCCGACATTCCATCACGCACAGTACCTATCGGTAAGCTGATTGACAAAGAGGGCGTGGCGCGGATTATTTGCTATGACCACCAAGAGCAAGCCCCCTACTACTATGTCTTAGAGAAACCCCTGCTGAATGACCAGTTCTACCTTGCGCCTGAGGACTTACTGAGCGAGGAAATCCAGAGCCTTGTGATGCAGATCCCACGCTCAGCCGTGCAATGGAACAGCTTCTATGTCAACGGCTATCGCTTTGTGTGTTTGCTGCGCACGAGCGAACGCGCGCCCGCTCGCGTGTATGGCGTGGCGCAAGACCGCGTGGCGGTGTTAGACATTCGTCAAGGGCGTCCGAACCCTATCCATAAGGTCAGTTTGCCTTCCCTCGGCACCCCACGTCGCGAGATGCCTCTATGCGTGCGCATGGGCGACCCCAAAAACGAAAAAGCCACGCGCCTACTGGTGATGCAAGCCACGCGCGAGCGCGTACAGCTAACGGCGTTCGCGCTGGACCCCTGAGAGGCTCTTCAGAGATAGCCACCGCTCAAGCCGTTCTCGTGCAAACGAAGCCAACTGGCGTTGGCTTTTGTTTGCTGGCGGAGGCTGCCAACGCTACGCATTAGCCCCCACAGGTGGAATTGTATAAGAACCGCTTGAGCCGTCCACCCAAGGCTTGCTCCGCTGTGTACTCACGCCCCAGTTTCATAAGCAGAACCCCCAAATCAGCCTGTTAAAAATACTAGTTTTCTCGCCAAACACGGAACTTTGGCACGCAAGTTGCTTGTCTAAAGGCGTGGCTTGGTGCGGCTTTTATCGTCACGCCCGATTCGCCCACAAGCCGCAAAGGAGGACACGGACTATGGTAAAGCGCGCAGTACTGACGACGGTTATTGCAACGGCTCTGGTCGCGAACGCTCTGGCTGCTTGGAATGTGAATATCATCACCAGTAGCGGTGTGTTGAACCCACCTTCTGTGGTGGTGAGCGTGCCGACGAGTGTGATGACCAGCCCGCTCCCGCAGGTCACCTTCCTGACCAGTGCGGCGGTCCCGAACCCGATTCTGGTAGGTGACGGCACTTCGTTCACCAACGGCACCTTCAGCGGCGTCTACTCGATTAGCCCAATGCCTGGCAACACCAACTTGTTGACGGGCTTCAACTTCGTGATTGCGGGCTATGTCGATGGCGCAGCAATGATTGTCTGGCAAAAGAAGGTAGTGCGCAACTCCGATAACGCGCTGCTGTACAACGGCGCTGGTATGTTTGCTGGTTCGGGATTTGGTGGGGTCAATGGTGCTTTCAGCGCAGTTATCCCGGTCACCCTCTCGCAGCCAGCAAACGATGTGACCGTGTATGAGAACTTCCTGTTGTATGTGCTGCCAAGCAGCCCAGTCTCGACGGCGGGCTTGCTGTTGGTGCAGCAAGACTGGGTGCCCGAGCCTGCCAGCCTGTTGGCGCTCGGCAGCGGTTTGGTCAGCCTTGTCGCGCTGCGCCGCCGCAAGCGCTAGAGCACGCTACTTAGAGCCGATCAAACATTGGGCAGGGCGCAACGCCCTGCCCAATCTGTTTTGTAATCCAAGTGAACAAAAGCATGCTGCTGAAACAGAACCCTGTCCCCTTGTCAATCGCGCCAGAAGGGGGTTAGCCAGAGATTCCTAACCTTCGGCTCGGAATAACAACTTATTGTATGCGTCGCCAAAGTATCATTCCTTGCGGAGCGAGGAACCTTGCCCGCTCGCACGTGTTTACCTTGCGATTTCTCGCTTTTGGCTAAGGATGCCCGATTCGCCGTCATGAGATGCCCTCGCTACGCCGTCCCCACGCCTATCGATGGGGCACCCAGTCGGTGAACAGGTGCATATATAGTTCGCTGGGGTCGGGGTCGGGGCTTTCGTCGGCGAATTGGGCCGCGGCGGCGACTTTCGCGCGTGCTTCCTCATCCCACAGTTTGAGGTCTGCTTCGGTAGCGATCCCTTGCTCCAGCAGGTACCGCTGCAGATTGGTCAGCGGGTCGCGTTTGCGCCACTCCTCCACTTCCTCGCGCGTGCGATAGGAGCCAGGGTCGGTAATGTCGGCGGCACCATGCCCCACAAAGCGGTACACAATCGCCTCTACAAAGTACGGCTCACCAGTGGTGCGCACATGGTCAATAATCTGCTTGGCTTCGTCCAGCACATTCAGCAAGTCCATCGCGTCGATGCGTTTGCTGGGGAATCCGTACACGCTGCCGCGTTGTGCCAAGTCGGTCACGGCAGAGTGCAACTCCACCGGGGTGCCCATCGCATACTTGTTGTTCTCCAGAATGAAAATGATGGGCAGCTTCCACAGCCCTGCCATATTCATCACTTCATGCACGATGCCCGCGTTGATGGCACCGTCGCCAAAGAAGCAAAGCGTAATCCCGCCCGTTTCGTGATACTTTTGCGCAAAGGCGACACCGGTGGCAATCCCTGCCACGCCGCCGACGATTGCGTAGCCGCCTAGAAAGTTGTGCGCCTTATCGTAAAAGTGCATCGAGCCGCCTTTGCCGCGGCACAGCCCTGTGACTTTGCCGTACAGCTCCGCCATCACAAAGCGGGGATCACTGCCCAGTGCCAACACATAAGCGTGGTCGCGATAGTGTCCTAGCACACGGTCTTCGGGGCGCAAATGGTGGATGAAGCCCAGCGCCAATGCCTCTTCGCCGATGTAAAGATGCAAGTAGCCGCCGATTTTGTCTTGGCGGTAGGCTTTGTCGCAATGTTCCTCGAAGCGGCGGATAAGGAGCATTTGCTGATATAGCTCTACCAATTCTTGTGCTGTAGGGATGTAGGCGCGTTGCGCCGTGTGCGAATTCGTCGCTGTGCGTGCGCGTTTGCCTGTTGTTCGCATAACTACCTCCAACTATTCGCGTATAGTGTACCTCACGGCAATTTCTCTCAGGGTGTAAGGGCGTCCAGCGCGCCTTGCAGGTCGCGGATGAGGTCGGCAGGGTTTTCCAAGCCGATGTGGATGCGGAACAGCCAAGGGGCTTTGCCGTCGGCGTCGGGTTGGGTTTGTGCCCAGCCTCGTAGGAGGCTTTCATAGCCGCCCCAGCTACAGCCCGAAGCGAAATAGGTGCAGTCGCTCCGCGAAAGCGAAGGCTTGCGCTTCTGTGATTGGGTAGGTTTCGAAGCTGAACAGGCTGCTGTAGCCACGCATTTGTGCCTGTGCTAAGGCGTGTTGTGGATGTTGGGGCAGTCCTGAGTTGCCAAAGCAATTGCCTGAGTTTTCTAACACCCCCTCCATGAGGTTCCCCCTACCAGTAGGGGGCACCGAGTGGGTTTGGGTTCCCCCTACCCGTAGGGGGAACCGGGCAGTTTTTTCGGTTCCCCTCGCTTGCGGGGGGAACCTTACGGAGGGGGGGGCAGCAGTTTTTTCCCGAACCCCCTCCTTTAGGTTCCCCCTACCCGTAGGGGGAACCGAGCAGGTTTGGGTTCCCCCCGCTGCGCGAGGGGAACCTTACGGAGGGGGGGCAGGATTGGAAAATCCACTGTGAAAAGCGCGCGGCGGAACCCAAGTAATGGACCTTTGTCAGATGCCTGGACAGGCTGAAACGGGATGTCAGCCCAGAATCCACAAGTCTTTGCCTCGACTTGGGCTATAATCGGCATGTACCTGTGCAAGCGGTACAATTAGCCTACTGAACAGTCGTTCGGCAGAGGTGGAAGCATGGCAGCCAACTATCTCAAGGGTGAGCCGTTGGAGTTGCGCTGGCGCAGCCCATGGTGCGAGCACCAAGCGCGCACCATTCCGCAACTATTCCAAACACAAGCCGACACACTTGGCGATTCCACGCTTTACTTGGTCAAGCGCGAGGGGGTTTACCAGCCCGTTGCTTGGAACACCGTGCGCCGCGATGTGGAGACACTTTCCGCTGCACTGATTGCCCGAGGCATCCAGCCGGGCGACCGCGTGGCGATCTTGTCTGAGAACCGCTACGAGTGGGTGGTAGCGGACTTAGCCATCCTACATACGGGCGCTGCTTCCGTCACGCTGCACTTTCCGCTAACGCCTGCCCAAGTGGAAGAGCAACTACGCGATTCCGAAGCGTGTGCGATTTTCGTCTCGACCCCGCAACAAGCCCAGAAAGTAGAACAAGTGCGTGCGAACTTACCTGCCTTGAAGCACTTTTTCAGCTTTGAGCCGATAAGCGGCTGGACGCCCATCTATGCGTTGCAGCAGGAGGGCGAATCGTTGCTGCGCGACAAACCAACACTCGTGCGCGAAACCGCCGAAACCCTCACTTGGGACAGCCTCGCCACGCTGATTTACACTTCGGGCACCACAGGCGACAGCAAAGGCGTGATGCTCTCGCACGGCAACCTTCTTGCCAGCATGTACGCCTCGATCCATGCTTTTCCGCCGCAGGGGCGCGACTATGTGATGCTCAACTTCCTACCGCTGAGCCACATCTACGCGCGTACCTGCGACTACTTGGTTGTGATTGGGCTGGGCGTGCAGATGGCATTTGCCGAAAACTTCGACGCCTTGCGCCAGAACCTTCAAGAAGTGCGCCCGCACGCAATCAACGGCGTGCCCCGCTTTTACGAGAAAGTGCGCGAGCGCGTGATGGAGGTCATTCACAGCAAGCCATTCCTGCGGTTGCTGGGGGGGTATGCGCGACGCAAGGGGTTGCAGCGCGCCTTCGGCGGTAGGCTGATTTGGGCGATTAGCGGCGGCGCTGCGCTAGACCCCCAAGTCGCCGAGTTCTACTGGGAAAACGGCATCCAGCTCTATCAGGGCTACGGGCTAACCGAAACCTCGCCCGTGCTCACCAGCAACACGCCCAAAGCCAACAAAATCGGCACAGTGGGCGTGCCGTTTCCGGGCGTGGAAATCAAAATCGCGGAAGATGGCGAAATCTTGGCGCGCGGACCAAACGTAATGAAGGGCTACTGGCGCAAACCCGAAGCCACCGCCCAAGCGATTGACCCCGACGGCTGGTTCCACACAGGCGATGTGGGCGAAATTGTGGACGGCAGATTCTTGCGCATCACCGACCGCAAGAAAGATATCTTTGTGCTGGCGGGCGGCAAAAACATCGCCCCCGTCGCGTTGGAGACTGCGCTTATTCGCAACCCCTATATTGAGCAGGCGGTGGTCTACGGCGACAAAAAGAAGTTCGTCTCCGCGCTGATTGTGCCTGATTTTGTGAACTTAGAAGAGTGGGCGCAGCAGCAGGGTATTACTTACAACTCGCGCGAGGAACTCATCCAAAACCCGCAAGTGTATGCGTTTATGGAATCGCAGGTGGCAGAAGCGATGCGCTCCTTCGCCCCCTACGAGCAAGTCAAACGCTTCATCTTGCTGCCCGAGTCGTTCACCTTCGAGGCGGGCGATGTCACCGTCACGCTCAAAATCCGCCGTGCACGCATCATCGAGCGGTACAAAGCACAACTGGATGCCCTTTACGAGGCATAGTGGGTATAATAACTAGGCTATCATCGCTCGAGTGTGAGCGGGTGAGACTCCTTGCTGCGCTCGGAATGACAACGCCTCTTGAACTTGCCATTCCGGGCTGCAGGTAAGGAATCTCCAGCGGACCGAGCCGAGTTCCCTCGCTGCGCTCGGGGTGACAGACGGCTGGGCTCATAATACTTGTCTTTCCGAGCCGCAGGCGAGGAATCTCGATTTGCGTGGCGCTTGGGATATAATAACGCCCCGACAGACGCAAGGAGGTTGCTGAATGCTGAGAATCCGATTGATGCGCATGGGTAAAAAGAAGAAACCGGTGTACCGTGTGGTGGTGGCACCGAGCCAGAATCCACGCTCGGGCAAGTTCGTGGAAATCGTGGGGCACTACAACCCGATTACTGACCCCGCGCAGATTCAGTTCAACGAGGAGCGCGTGCTGCACTGGCTGCGCGTGGGGGCTCAACCCACTGAAACGGTACAACATCTGCTGAAAATCACGGGCGTGTGGGACAAGTTTCAAACGGGCAGTTCGTCGCCCACAGCGAACGCTAACTAAGGGGTAATGCTATGTTGCGGGAGTTCCTAGAGGCGTCGATCCGCGCGTTGGTAGACGACCAGCAAGCGATTCAAATCCGCGAGGAGCGCAACGGCTCGCGCTTGCGCTACACCATCCAAGTCGCAGAAGCCGATCGCGGGCGCGTCATTGGCAAGAATGGGCGCATCGTGAACGCGCTGCGCACCGTAGCGCAGGCTGCAGGCGCGAAGAATCGCATGCGCGTGCAAATCATCGTGCTCACTGACGGCGGATCCCACGAAAGCGCAGGCGAAACTGAGAACGCCGAATAACCTATGACGAAGCCGTACATCCCTAAGGTAGCCCGCCGTTGGGTGACGGTGGGCGTGATTGCACGCCCGTTCGGGATGCGCGGCGAAATGCGCGTGCGCGTGGAAACCGATTTCCCCGAACGGTTCCAACCCGGCGCACGCCTCTTCTGGTGGCTGCCTCCTGCCCCCCAACCACCGCCCTCCACAGAACCAGAAGAAACCGCGCCACCACGTAAGGGCAAAAAGCCTCCACGCACCATGCAACCCCAAGAGTGCTACATCAAAAGCGTGCGCTGGCAAGGCAACCAACTAATCCTCACCCTCGAGGGCATTGAGACCCGCGAGCAAGCGGAACGCTTGCGCGGCGCATGGCTGCTCATACCCCCCGAAGAGCGTATGCCTCTTGAAGAAGACGAATACTACATTGACGACCTCATCGGCATGGAAGTGTTCACCGAAACGGGGCAACGCATCGGCAAGCTCAAAGATGTGCGCAAAGGCGCCGCTTACGATTACTTTGAGGTAGGACAGTACCTCATCCCTGCTGTGGGCGAGTATATCCTCGAAATCGATGTGCCCAACAAGCGGATGGTAGTGCGCTTGCCAGAGATTGATTAGCCCAAGTTGTCATCCGCCTGCATCCGCTTCGACAGCGAGTACTTTCAACTCAAGTAGCCCACGACCGCTTGGAGAGAGAGTAAGATCCTCCCACTCGCTCAGAACGGCTTTGTCCTCCCAAGCCGCAGGCGAGGAATCTTTAGCAAAGCACGGTTGAGCCCCCTCGCCGCGCTCGGGGTGACAAACTATAGCCAACCCTCGTCCTTCCGAGCTGCAGGCGAGGAATCTCGCAGAGAACAACTGTGGCTACCTTCCTTCAGCCGCAGCAATCCGAAACGCGTGGGGCAGAAGTTCCGCTAAGGTGTAGCGCGCCACCAGCTCGTCAGGGCGCACGACCCAGATGATGCAAGCGTCGGGTGCGGGGGTAAATTCCATCAACACTTGGCGACATGCGCCACAGGGCGCACCCCCGTCAGGCGTGCAGATTGCCACCGCGACCACCTCGTGCGCGCCCGCGGCGACCGCGCTGAACACCGCCACGCGCTCGGCACACACAGTTAGCCCGTAGCTAGCGTTTTCCACATTACATCCCACAAAGATGCGCCCGTCGCTGGTGCGCACCGCTGCCCCCACCGCATAGTTGGAGTAAGGGGCATATGCATGCAGGCGTACCTTCCGCGCTGCCTCTATGAGCGCTCGTTCATCAGCCGTGAGTATCATCGCCTAAATCAGGGGCGTCTTGCCCGGAATCGGCACGGGGTCTTTGGGCGCGGGGGTATCGTAGTCTATGTTGAGAACGCGCTCCACATAGTTGAGCTTGGAGTTCAGCGCAGCTTCCCAAGTCACGACCTTGCCTGTGTAAGCCGCCATACGCCCCATAATCGCGGTGAGCGTGCTTTCGGCAATGGTGCGTGTTTCATTGATGGGTTCGCCTCTGCGAATGCTTTGCAGCAGCACACGATGCTCTTCCACATAGGGGTTGGGCCACTGTTTGCCCGGCTCCCAAGTGTGCTTGCCGCGCACATAAAAGTCGGTGAACTGCTGCATCAGCGCCGTGCCTTCAGAACCCACGACAAGATTGGACACCCGATAGGCAACATTATCCATCTGGCGGCACATCGCCACCACGCGCACGCCGTTGGGGTACTCGTATTCAATGGCAAAATGGTCGTACACATCGCCGTGTTCGGGTGCGGTGCGGGCTTGTCTGCCGCCTGTTGCAAGGGCGCGTGTTGGCACGCTGCCCATCACCCAGTTCATCACATCGATGTTGTGCACAAACTGCTCCACGGGTTGGTCGCCCGCCAACCAAGTGTAAAACAGCCAGTTGCGCAGTTGATACACCATGTCGCTCCAGCCCTCGCGGCGAGGTATCGGTGCAGGGCTGGCAGCCAAATAGTAGGCATAGGCAGCACGCACTTCACCGATATGCCCCGCGCGAATGCGCTCAATCACCCCTTGATAGCCAGGGTGCCAGCGATACTGCGTGCCTGGCATTACGCCCAGTCGCTTCTGCTTAGCGAGCACATCACCGCGTAAAATCATCCGCACGCCCTCGGGGCACACCGCAACGGGCTTCTCCATAAACACATGCTTGCCAGCCTCCATCGCCGCCAGAAAGTGGATGGGGCGAAATGCAGGCGGCGTGCATAGCAACACGACATCAATGTCGCTTTCCAGCACATGCTTGTAGGCGTCGAATCCAAGAAAGCGTCGGTCGGGTGGCACTTGCACGCGCTCGCCAAATGCCTCGCTAAGCCCCGCATAGCAGTTATTGAGGCGGTCTTCAAAAATATCGCCTAAAGCCCAAATAACAGTGCCTTCGTCGGCGCGCAAGCAGTCAATGGCGGCGCCTGTGCCGCGCCCACCGCAGCCGACCAAACCCACCTTGATGCGGTCAGAACCGTAGGCATGCGCAAACTGTGCCACAGGCAGTGCACCAATGGCAACGCCTGCCTTCAGAAACTCCCGACGAGTAAGCATGGATGTCATCGCCTTCAAAGTTCTGCTTTTCATATCAGACTCCTGCTGATGCATGCGTGGCTTGGGTTGGTTGGTATACCAGAATGGGGGGTGTTTATTTAGCCATGCTAAATAGGTTGCGCGTACCCCAAGTGCCCCCCTGTTTGAACCTGAGGTACGCGCAAAGCGTTGAGTTCAAATCGCCCG
>JAUQOS010000127.1 GCA_030550775.1 Armatimonadota bacterium | reverse complement strand
GAGCAGGAGCGCCAACGCGCGGAGCAATTGCAATCGGAAGTGGAGCGTTTGAAAGCCCGCCTGCGTGCAATGGGCATAGAAGACTAAAAATCACGGGGTGGGAACTGCCCACCCCGTGATTTTACAAACATCTTTCGCACGCTTACATATGCACCAACTGGCTCACTGTTTCGCGGAGTTTGAATCCGCGCTTGAGCCACTCGGCTACAAAAGCGTGACCGCTCATCGACTGCTCATACGGCACGATTCCGCGCGGTACGGTACCTTTCGCCGTGCCGATGGCAATAATTGATGCTGAAAAGCCTGTGCAGCGCTCCATCGCGGTAAAGCCCGTCTCGTCGTCGTGGTAGTCAATGAACTGTAGGCGAATCACGTAAGGCTCCCCGTGCTTCTTGCCGGTGCTATACACATCCACTACCACGAGGTCTTTCTCCTCAGGAAAGTCAATGTGGGGTGGGATAACTTTTGCTGAGAACTCGCGCGGAGTAATGTGCACCCCTTCGGCAAACTCGATCGGCTTCTCGTCAAAAAAGCCCAAGTCGCGCAGCCCGCGCATCACTGCCCAGTGCCCGGGATAGCGCAGAGTTTTGTAGTCGTACTCTTTTACTTTACCCGCCAGCGTGTACGGAGCAGTGGAGGTACCACCAGAGGTAGAAGCGGCTTCCAGCGTGCCTAAATCATCCACATACACGCACTCCACGTCATCCAGGGTGGGTACGTGGTGTGGCTTGCCATCGCGCAGCACGAGTGCGGTGCCCATGTACTCCGAGATTACGCCAATCATATTGAACACCAACTTATAGCCAATGGGGGGAATTGGGCGTTGAGGCAGCCCACCGCAGCGCAGGTGTACCTCATCGCACTCGTCCATCTTTTCAATGCAGTATAGCCCCAAGTGGTTGACCATGCCGGGCGCCAGTCCGCAGTCAGGCACGAGCGCAATATGAGCTTTCTTTGCTTCCTCGTCGCGCTTGCGGAACTCGTGCCAGAACCACTCGGGGTCGTTGCCCATATCAATATAGTTGCGCTTGGCTTCCAGTGCCAGTTGGATTAAGCGCATGTTCATCTGCCACGGTACGGCGCTGATGACCACATCGGCTTGCTCGAAGTAGTTCAGCACCTGCTTATCGTCGCGGGCATCCACGCGCTTGGGATACACAATCTCGCGCTGCACGAGGCGGTTGACCCATTCAGCTTTTTGTGTGGCGCGCTCTTCGTCAATATCTGCTAGGTAAATGATCTCTGCATCGCCAAAGCGTGCCAAATCGTAAGCAACTGCGGGACCTTGCATGCCCGCTCCCAAGATGGCGTACTTGAACTGCATCGGTTTTTACCTCCTCTAAGCTGAGCATATCGGCGCACAAAACTCCTTGTTTGCAGCCCAGAACGGCAACCCTGCGCTCGCATTCCGAGCGACACAGAATGCAAGTCAAAACAGCAGGGGGTCGGTCTGACCCCCCGCTGCTATTGTACCCGATTCGCCCAGCGTTGGGTTTATCGGATGAGCTGCAGCACTGCCTGCGGTGCGAAGTTCGCTTGCCCGAGCACCGACATACCCGCCTGCTGCAGGATTTGGAACCGCGTGAAGCGGCTGATTTCTTCTGCGAAGTTGGTGTCGCGGATGGCCGACTCGGTCGCTGTCAGGTTCTCTTTAGCGATGGCAAGTGAGCGCATGTTGCTTTCAAGAATGTTCTTCTGGAACGCGCCCATATCGCCACGCAGCTTAGAGATTTGCTGGATGGCCGCGTCGATGATTTTCAGCGCCTCTTCGGCGCCACCCGCTTTGGTGACATCGATGTCTGCCAAGCTCTTCCCAGCCACGACGCCGCGTCCCAACTGCTGCGCACTCACATTGTTGATGGAAAGGCGCGCCACTTGACCAGCGTTCGCACCAATCTGGAACTCCAGCTGACCTGCAGTGGTGCGGGCTACCGCGGTCGCCGCATTTAGCGCGTCGTTTCCGCGCTCCGTGAGCAGGATCACATTCCCCTTCTCGTCGGTCAGGCGCAGCCCCGAGTCGGTAGATGCTCGCCCGCCTTGGAAGGTCACAACAACGGTGTTGCCGTTGGAGTTGGTAATTTGCACACGCGCAATCGCGTTCTGCCCCGCGGTTAAGGTACCGTTGCCGTCGTGAATCAGTTGTTGGGCATCGCTCACATCCACACGGAAGTTGGCGCCATACTCGCGCGCACGCAACACGACTACATTGTTGAAGGTATCGAAATTCGCAACAACACCTGTTACGCTGCTGGCAGCATTGATGCGGTTGATGAAGTTGCCGATGGTTTCGTTGCCGTCAGTGGTGAAGCTGACACCGTTGATGACCACAGTGCCTGCGGTGCCAATAATCGTGTCCAAGCCGCTGGTATACGCGGTATTGCCCACCAATTCCGCACGAGCCGCTTGCTGGACTACTTGCACTGTAACCATACCTGTGCCAACAGCGTAGTCTTGCGCCGCGGCCGTGCCTACCTGACCGCGAATAACACCGCTAAAGAAGATGCCACCCAGCATGGTGGCGTCCGTGACAACCGAGCTAACACCCGCCGTGCCGTCAAGCAGCTTCTTGGTGCCGAACTGGGTTTGTGCAGCGATACGGTTGATACTGTCAATTGCCGACAGAATTTGGTTCTGGTTCGCTTGCAGAGCAGTTAGGTCGTTGGTTCCTGTGTTCCCCGAAGCGACAGCGAGTTGGCGCATGCTGCGCAGCAGGTTGTGTACTTCTTCCAAGGCACCTTCGGCAGTCTTCACCAAGTTGGCGGCGTCCTGTGAGTTCATAATCGCCTGCTCTAAACCCGCAATTTGGGCGCGCAGGTCTTCCGAGCGAATCAAGCCTGCTGGGTCATCCGCACTGCGGTTGATGCGCAAACCCGAAGCCAGCTTCTCAATCGAGCGGCTAAAGCCCTCTGCCGAACGCTCCACATTACGCAGCGCGTTCAGCGCCGACATATTGGTATTGATGCGCAGACTCATCGTTCACTCCTCCCTGATTGGTCTGGTTTTTCAACGCGCTGCCCGCGCCGTTCCGTCGGTCGGGCGTTGTGGGCGCGTCTGGAAGCGATTGTTGGCAGGCTTTAGAGTGCTACTCTCTGCAAATTTGCGAGGTTTGTTGAAAAATCGCAAAAATACGGGGAGACTGTGCAAATTACGAGGGTTACGGGGCAAACAACCGATGCCGACGCAAAGCACTAAGCACCTGACGCGCCTTTACAGGCAGTGGTTGCAGCTGCACCCCTACGCGGTAGCGCGGCACACCATGCTCCACATAGGCGACCACCGACCGCACGACGCCTTCACGCTGAAAGGCGAGGCTACCCACCTCGGTGACGGCTTGGGCATCTAAATAAACAGTGGCGTTTCGGTGCAAAGGTTCAGACAAGGCGATACAAGCACCTGCCACACTTACATCCAGAAGGTCCGCCTCCAAGCCACGCTGGGGGCGTCCCGCGATCGATACCAACGCATGCCCCGCCACCTGAAGGCGCGGGTGACGTCGCCGCTGCTGACGCCGAATCACCCGCGGTAGTTGGAGCACCCAGCGCAGCGATTCCTCCTGAGCGGCGACTTCTATCACGCGTGTACGAAAACTATATAGACCATCGCTCCCCGTCCACTCCACCGTCCACGCCTGAGGATATGGAGGGTCAAACCGCTCGGTATCTGCGCTAAACCAGTACTCATCCACGCTGTGGGCGCGGCAAACAACGGCTTGGGTTCCGGTTTTCAGCAGCGCAATGGCACCCGAACGCAGCCAGCAGCTCAGCCCCCTTCCCGCCCCTAAGCCCGTAGAGAAGCTTGGCACGCAAGCACTTAGCAAGCGACGCACCGTTGCCAACAATGTGTCAATATCAAACGGCTTGTAGAGAACAGCGTCCACCCCAATGGTCAATGCTTGGTGTACTTCACCCGTTGCCATATACGCAGTAATGAGTATCACGGGCATTTGAGGCACCATGCGACGCGCATATTGGAGGACCTCAATTCCAGAGCCAGAGCGCAAGCGTAAGTCCAATATCAGCAGTAGATAGCGATTCTGTTGGAGCCGTTGGAGCGCCTCGTCCACGCTGACCACGGTTTCGCAACTTAGCCCAATCGTGCGCAGCGCGTCCGCCACCACGCGGTCCAGCAGCCTTTCGTCCTCCACCAAAAGCACGCCAATCTCTGGCAACGCTCGCCTCCTTTGTGCGCAGCTAAGTAAGTATCGGTAATTCCTACAGCAACTTTCGTGCCAAAAGGGCGTTTGTGAAGTTTTTTGTAGAGGTCAGTTGAACTTTGGCGAGCCTCGATTGGTGAGTAGTAAAAAAACTTCCAAGCGGATGAGTAGCCATGCTGCCTCGCTAAGGGCTGAAAACAGCACGCGAAATAGGGTTCTTCCACGCATACCCTGCAACATTAGCTCCGACCCGTGCAGTTGCCTCTGACTACGCCCTCTGTGCCTAATCCCCTGCTTAGTGCGCGTTTGGCAGTGGCATTGTGGCGAACGGCTTATTCAGGTGATAGACTCGTGTCCACGGCGTATTCGGTGATTGGTTCCACGATAATCGGCCTGTTTTGGTGGTAGAAAACGCGGTAGCGCTCGCCTTTTTCCAAGATAGTGAAGTAGATGTCAGGCGCACGTAGATATTTACCGCCCCATTTGTCGCCTTCGTAAGTGCCTTCTTCGTTCAGTCCCGATTGCCACAACTCGGCGGCGGTGCGGATAATCACACGCTGATA